>NZ_JANSJJ010000013.1:0-19933 GCF_047502715.1 Synechococcus sp. H55.10 | reverse complement strand
ACCTGCCTGATAAGCTGCTACAACTCTTTGCCTTAGATCCAAAGAATGGGTTGGCATTCCCTTCTCTCCTTCCTCTTAAAATCTGTACCCTATTTTAAATTAACAGGCTGTACCTCCACCGGGAGAACACGGGCCCCCCGCGGCTGGGCAATGGCCTCGACGGCGCTGAGAAAATAGTGGAGCGTCACCACAGTGCCGGAATGGATTTGATCCAGCACGGCGGCCAGATCCTCTAGGGGCACCAACTGCACCCGGATGCCCAAAGTCTGTTGGATTTGTTGGGCCATCAGTTGTCCTGTGCCCAGATCCCGATTGGGCACGCACACCAGCACTTGGGCACTGCAGCGCAACCGCCAGTCGATCTCCGCCAGCAGCAGATCCCGCACCTGCTCCAGAGAAAAGCCCTGTTGCTGAAGCTGATCGATGCCCTGGCGCACCTGCTGCAGGGCTTGTTGGGATCGATCCAGGTTTTCGCCCAGACTACAAGAGCGGTTAACCGCCTGGCGGGCGGAGCCGCTGACGTAAATGCCAGATCCAGCGCGCGTTTCCACCAGACCCATGGCCTCCAGTTGGTGGTAAACCTTGTGGATGGTGTTGCGGTGCAGGCCCGTCTGCATGGCCAACTGACGGGTGCTGGGCAGGCGATAGCCGGGAGGAAATTGCCCGCAGGCAATGCCAAAACAGAGTAAGTTGAAGAGCTGGACAGAGCCAGGGATCCCGCTCTCCGGCTGAATAGAAATGCGCATCATGGCCCGCCTGAAGAAACGAACCTAGTTGTTAGAGAGACCCAAAGACACGGGACTTTTGCCAAAAGAATTGCACCAACACCCCTAAGGATAGGCACTCGAGAACTGCTCTGGCGAGCTTTGTCCAGACGGGCACAGGGATCCCCTCTGTTGCCGCGCCCACCCCCAACCCGATGGCCGAGGATCCGGCCTCTGCATTCCAAGGCGGGGGATCCCGCCCTGGCCTTGTTACAGAAATTTAGAATCGTTACAATAGTTAGCATCTTTGCATTGCAGGTTTCATCTTATGGCACTCACTCAGCGCTTTCCCGTGCTGTTCGTCTCAGTTTTGCGTCACGACAGCGTAGCCCCGCGCTGGTCTCAAGTGGCGTGGACCGTCTTGCGGGTGGTGGCAGGGCTATTCATGATTCACAACGGCCTCGACAAACTGGCTGATATCGAGGGGTTTGCAACGGCTTATGTAGAAGTGATCGGGTTGCCTTTCCCGATCTTTTTTGCTTATGTAGCTGCCTATACTGAACTGATCGCAGCTCCGCTGGTGGCAGTGGGTTTGTTGACCCGCGCGGCGGCGTTGGGTTTGTTCGCCACGATGGCGGTGGCCATGTTCCACCACATCAAGGTGGCCGGCTTCAGCGTTCCTTATCTGGAGCTATCGGCTATCTACGCGGCCATCTTCTTGGCCTTTGCGGTGAATGGCGGCGGCTGGTTCTCTTTGGATCAGCTCTTGGCGAACGGTATTGAGGCGGGGCTGAACCGCTCCAGCCGACAAAAGTTGGAGAGCCTGGAGTCTTCGTTGCAGGCCACTGAGAAGGTAATTGCGCTGGGGGATCAAGAGGCTGAGGCCGCCGAAACCCCTCGCTCCTGAGCCAACTCAGGGACGGGGGTGAGGGCTAAAGGCGGCTGGCGGCTCGCTCCATCAGGCGTTGGTGGGTGGAGCGCACCGGCTCTCCCGGCTTAGGCTGCCGCTGCACATAGGTGCCATCGGGGCGCAGCTCCCAAGCTTGCCGGTTATCCGTCAGACAAATCTCCAAGATCGCCTTCAGCTCCTGCTGCAACAGGGGATCCTCTACAGGGGTCACCACCTCGACGCGGCGATCCAGGTTGCGGGTCATGTAGTCGGCGCTGCCGATGAAGTACTCTTCCTGGCCGTCGTTGTAGAAGTAGAAGATGCGGGAGTGCTCCAAAAAGCGCCCGATGATGCTGATAACGCGGATGCGCTCGCTCAGGCCCGGGATCCCTGGTTTTAGGCAGCACATGCCGCGCACAATGAGATCAATCTCTACTCCTGCCTGGCTAGCCTCGTAGAGCACTTGGATCATGCGTGGGTCGGTGAGGGAGTTGACCTTGACGATGATGCGCCCTTGGCGTCCTGCCTGGGCATGGCGCATCTCTCGCCGGATCAAGGCTTCCATGCCCTGGCGCAATGTACGGGGGGCCACCAGCAGCTTGCGGAAGTGCCGCTGCCGCGAGTAGCCGGTTAGCAGGTTAAACAACTCGGTTACATCGTTGCAGAGGGTCTCGTTGCAGGTAAACAGGCCCAGATCAGTGTAGATACGGGCGGTCTTGGGGTTGTAGTTGCCGGTGCCGATGTGGACATAGCGCCGCAGGGATCCCCCCTCTTCCCGCACCACCAGGGCCAACTTGCAGTGGATCTTCAGCCCTGGCAGGCCATAGGCCACGTGCACCCCGGCTTTTTCCAGCTTCTTGGCCCAGAGGATGTTGTTTTCTTCGTCGAAACGGGCCTTCAGCTCCACCAGAGCGGCCACCTGCTTGCCGTTTTCGGCAGCCTGGATGAGGGATCCCACCACCGACGAATCGCCAGAGGTGCGGTAGAGGGTTTGCTTAATGGTGAGCACCTGCGGATCGTTGGCCGCCTCCTCCAGAAACCGTTCCACACTGGCAGCAAAGGAGTCGTAGGGGTGATGCACCAGCAGATCCCCTTCCCGGATGACGGAGAAGATATCCACCGGCTCGTCGCTCACCGAAGCAGTACGCAGGCGAGGCGGCGTGACGGGCCCCCAGGGGGGATCTTTTAAATCGGGTCGATCCAGGCCGAGAAAAGCCATCACCCCCCCCATGCTCAAAAGGCCATCCACCTCGTACACGGAGTCGCTGTCGAGGCGCAGCTCTTCGCAGAGCCGCTGTCGAATGGCAGACGGCATGGACTTGGCAATCTCCATGCGCACCACCGAGCCGAAGCGGCGCTTGCGCAGCTCTTCTTGAATGGCCGCGAGCAGATCGTCGGCTTCGTCCTCTTGGATTTCCAGATCGGCACCGCGGGTGATGCGGAAGGGGTAGTACTCCAGCACTTCCATGCCCACGAACAGCGCCTCCAGATGGTGGGCAATCACCTGCTCCAGCGGCACAAAGCTCACCCCGTCCCGCAGCGGCACAAAGCGAGGCAGGGTGCTGGGCACCTTGATGCGGGCAAAGTGTTCCCTGCCGGTTTCCGGATCCCGCACCACCACCGCCAAGCTGAGGCTGAGGTTGGAGATGTAGGGGAAAGGATGGCCCGGATCCACCGCCAAGGGAGTGAGCACGGGAAACAACCGTTGGTCGAAATACTCCCGCAGCTCCTGCCGCTCCGGCTCGGCCAGCTCAGAAAAATCGCGGATGTGAATGCCTTGTTCCGCCAGCTTAGGCACCAATTCCTGCCGAAAACACTCGTGTACCTTTTGAATCAGGGGGCGCAGGTGCTGGGAAATCTGCCGCAACTGCTGCTGCGGCGTGAGGCCATCGGGGGTCGGCAGCAGCACGCCTGTTTCCAACTGACGGCGAATCACCGCCACCCGCACCATAAAGAACTCGTCCAGGTTGCTTTCGAAAATAGCGAGGAACTTCAGCCGCTCCAAGAGGGGGGTGCGCTCGTCCAGGGCCTCGTGCAAAACCCGGGCGTTGAACTCAATCCAGCTCAGCTCCCGGTTGAAGTAGTGCTCCGGCAAGGCATAGCCCTCCTGGATGGGCGCAGTCGGGATCCCTGGCTGGCCGGCATTGGGGGGGCAACCTGTCGCATCGGGGTTGCGGGGCGACAAGGAGGAGTCCGTTTCCTTGGGGCGCGGAGTCATGGTGGCCGAGATCTGGGTTGTCTCAAAGCGTCAACAACGGCTGGAGCCGACCCAATCCTATCCTGCTGGGTTCTGCTTGGAGGAGGCGGAAGTGTCCAAAACAGGCTTGGGCGGGCGTTCTGGCAACAGCCCTTGGGAGCGGGTAAGCAGAATTACCTGCAGCAGGATCCCGATCAACAAAATGCGCAAGGGACCGGCCCGGGTGGCCCACTGGGGCGGCAGACGGTTGGTCAACCACTCGCTGCCCGACCACACCCCCCAAATGGCCAGCACCCCCAGCAGGGCGCCGCGATTGTTGCCGCTGCCCCCCGCGATCAACATCACCCAGACGATAAAGGTGGCAAACTCCGGCTGGAAGGCTTCCGGGCTGATGAAATTGACAAAGTGGGCATAGAGCGCCCCCGCCAGCCCCATCAGCATGGATCCCAGCACAAACGCCTGCAGTCGAAACTGGAGGACATCTTTACCGGCGGCCAGGGTTGCCGGCTCATCCTCGCGGATGGCCCGCAGCACCCGTCCCCAGGGGGAGCGATAGGCCCGCTCACTCAGCCAGTAAACCACCGCCAAGACCAGCAGCACCAAGCCCAAGTAGAGCAGTGTATCCTGCCCTGGGATCCAGCCGCGAAAGGGGCGCGGAATGCGGGTGATGCCGCGCACCCCGTTGGTCAGCCAGCCCTCGTTCCTCAGGATTTGGCTGATGATCTCGGCAATGCCGATGGTGGCAATAGCCAAATAGTCGGAGCGCAGCTTCAGGGTGATCAAGCCAATCAAGAAGGCGATCGCACCGGCGGCGGCTACTGCTATGGCAAAGCCCACCCAGAACGGCAGATTGAACCCGCCCAGATGTTCAGGGGTGGGCGGCGTCGTGGCTATGGCGCTGGCGTAGGCCCCCACAGCAAAAAAGGCCCCCACGCCGATGTTGAACATGCCGGCATAGCCCCACTGGATATTGAGGCCCAGCACCAGCACGCCGTAGATCCCCACCAAAACCAAAAAGAAGATGGCGTAGCTCAACATCAGGCCCGCCCCCCCAATAGCCCTGTGGGCCGGAAGATCAGCATCAGCACCAAAATGGCGAAGGCTACCCCTGTTTTGTAAGCCGGATTGATCGCTAAAGTCGAGAACTCCTCCGCCAGGCCAATTACCAGCCCCCCAGCAATGGCTCCATAGGGACGGCCAATGCCGCCGAGAATGGCTGCCGCAAAAACGGGCAACAACAGCCGCCAGCCCATGGTGGGGTGCAGCCGCGTATCCAGGCCCAGGAAGATGCCCGCCACACAGGCCAAGGCGGCGCCGATGGCCCAAGTCCAGAGGATGATCCGCTCCGTCTCAATGCCGGTCACCTTGGCCAAGTCAAAATTGTCGGCCATGGCCCGCATCGCTTTGCCCACCCGCGTGCGCTGCAAAAACAGGTGCAGAGCCACCACCAGCAAGGCCGTTCCCACCAGAATCACCACCCAATCCGGCTTGATGCGCAGCCCCCCCAACTGCCAGGGCAACTGAATGCCGCTGCGGTACACCTGGTTGTTGGGCCCCCAGACGATCTGCACCAAGCTGCGCAAGATCAGGGCCGTGCCAAAAGAAGAAATGAGCAAAATCACCGGTGCTTCCCGGCGCAGGCGGCGATAGATCAGTTGGTCGATCCCCACCGCGCAAAGTGCCGTCGCCAAGGCCGCCGGGATCCAGCTCACCCCAATCGGCCAACCCAACCCGACAAACGTCAGAGCAAAATAGGCCCCCAAGGTCATCAGATCCCCGTGGGCAAAGTTGGCAAAACGCAAAATGCCGAACGTCAGCGACACCCCGATCGCCCCCAGGGCGTAGATGCTGCCCAGGACGAGGCCGTAGATAAAAAGCTGCAACAGTTGGGCCACCCTTGCCCCCGCAATACCCTGCCCTGATGATGCCACGGGTTTGTTAAAGCGGGATCCCATCCGGCCCAGCGGCAGGGTAGAGCTAGGGTAGGAGAAAGCGCGCAAGAGAGATCCATGCAGCCCAACTCTTCCCGGATCCCAGGTTGGCTAGTGGTTTTGGCCCTGCTGAGCGCTGCCTGTGGTGGGCCGGAGCCACCTCCAAGCAGGGATCCGGGTGTCCCGCGCGAGCCTATCTCCACCCCCCAGTTAATCTACGAAAACATCACTCTCACCCAGGCCAAACCTGACGGTGGCATTCTCTGGCGCTTGCGGGCGCGCCTGGCCGAATACGAGTCCCCCCCAGAAAACGGCTCCACTCCCGTACAGTTGGGATCCGCCCATTTGCAGTCTATCGAGGGAGAGTTTTTCGACGCAGACAACCGCGCCATCCGCACCCGTGCCGAGCGAGGATCTGTGTACCCAGACGAGCGGCGGCTGGAATTGACGGGCCAAGTGGCGGTGGAATCGGAGCGGGATAACCTGCACCTGCAGGCAGAGCGGCTGCAGTGGCTGCCGGAACAGCGCCTCCTCGAAGCCGAGGGCCAGGTACAGGTGGAGCTGTTGGACGGCCAGGGATCCCTGTGGGGGGATCGTTTGCGCATCGACTTTGGCCAGGCCCAGATGCAACTGGAGAATTGGGATCCAAGCCAACCGGTGCGGGCCAAGTATCGCGATCCGGAGCTGGAGCTGACCGCCAGCCGCTTGCTCTGGAACTTTGGTGCCGGCGAGGTGCAGGCGTTGGGAGCAGTCGAGGTGGATGCCCCCCAGCAAAGGGTGCGCCTCAGCGGCGAGCAATTGCGGGCCCCGCTGCCCCTGACCGAGCTGCGCCTGCTGGGCAACGTGAAAGCCAAAGCCGTTCCCGTTGGCGGAACGGGATCCCTGCAGACCGGCCAAGAGCTGGAAGCCCAAGAGATCCGCTGGCGCATCGGCTCCACCCAACTGCAAGCCCTGGGCAATGTGCGCTACCGCCAACCTGGACAAGCCCTGACTGTGAGCGGTGACCAAGGGATCCTGGATTGGCAGGCCAACACCGCCCGGATCCAAGGCAACAGCCAAACCCGGCTCACTTTGCCCTAGGAGCCGGCGACAAAGGGCCAACAAGAGCATGTCAAGATAGTTTAAGAACCGTGTTGGGTGGGTTGTGGTGAGGAGTTCAGCAATGGCAGAGACCGCCTGGGGGGAACGCCCCAACATTCTGTTGATCGTGCTGGATACCCAGCGGGCGGATCGCCTTTCCTGCTACTGGTCAGAGGAAGAGCGGGCCCGCCAGGTGCCCACCAGCCCCAACCTGGATCGGCTGGCCGCTGAGTCCACCCTCTTCGAGCGGGCCATCGCCCCCGCCCAGTGGACGATCCCCTCCCACGCCTCCCTGTTTACGGGGGAATACCCCAGCACCCACCAGACCGTCCAGGCAGACCTGGAGCTGAGCCCTGCTCTACCCACTCTGGCGGAGCTGTTGAAGCTGGGCGGCTACACCACCGTGGGCTTTTGCAACAACCCCCTGGTCGGGATCCTGAAAAACGGCCTGCGGCGAGGCTTCGACACCTTCTACAACTACGGCGGGGCCCTACCCACCCGCCCTCCCGAAGGCAACCCTCTGCCGGCTCCCCTCAACCGCTGGCTGGCCGCCTACACCCAGTTTTGGCGCCGTCTCTCCTACCCGGTGCAAAATGCCTTTGCCCGCTCCGACACCCTTTTTCAGTTGGCGCTGCACCCCTGGTTTGCCTCCCTCTGGACCCGCTTGATGAACTTTAAGGGCAACACGGCTGCCTCCATCGCCGACCTGAACCGCTACCTGCAGCAGATAGCCCGCCGCCCTGCCGGAGCACCGCCTTTCTTTTGCTTCGTCAACCTAATGGAGCCCCACCTGCCCTACTGGCCGCCGGAGCCCTTTGTGCAGAAATACGCCCCCTACTTCAAGACCAACCGCGAGGCGCGCGACTTTTTGCGCCAGTACAACGCCCAGCCCTACCGCTGGATGGCGCCCCTGCCGCAGCCGCTTTCTCCCCTGCAAGCGCAGGTGCTCAGGGACATCTACGATGCCGAGGTGGCCTACCAGGATCACCTGCTGGGATCCGTCTTCGCCACCCTGCGCCACACCGGCCTGGAGCAGAACACTCTGGTGGCTATCGTCGCGGATCACGGCGAAGGCTTGGGGGAGCACGACTTCGTCGGCCATGCTTTTGTGGTTTACGAAGAGCTGATCCGCGTCCCCCTGATCCTGCATTACCCCGGCTATTTTCCGGCAGGAAAGCGCGTGGCCACCCCCGTTTCCACCCGCCGCCTCTTTCATACTCTCTTGGAAGCTGCCGGCTTCCGCCCCAGCCTTTCTCTAGCCAACGGCGCCCCCCGTATCAGCCTCAAGCTTCGCCGCGAGATCGCCCGCCTCAGCCTGACCCGCACCCTGGCCGGTGAGGATCCGGAGCAGGGGGTGGTGCTCAGCGAGGCCTTCCCGCCCCACCTTCTCCTGCGGGCCATGGAAAACCGCAACGACAGCCTGCTGCAGGCGCGCGCCTGTTACGACACCCGCCGAGCCCTCTACGAAGGGGTGACCAAGCTGATCCAAACCGGAGATCGCCCCAGCCTCTACAACCTGGAGCAGGATCCGGCGGAACTGCGGGATCTGCTCTTGGCCGGGATCCCTTCTGAGCCTGGTAGCCCTTCCCTTTCCCCCCAAACTTGGCTGACCCGCCTGCGGCAAGCCTTGAGGCAGTGGCTGGACTGGGCAGAGTCGCGCCGGCCCAGCACGGCTCCTCGCAAGGTAAATGTGGAAAGCGATGCAGACTTGGTACGGCAGATGCAAGAGCTGGGCTACCTGGAGTAGAGGCTATTCCAGCTCTCCTGCTTCCCCCACATGATCCCGCACATAGCCGTTTAAATCGTAGTCATCCGCCTCCTCGGGATCATCCGCTGTCGGCCAGTCCTCGTTTTGCCCGCCGATAATGACGCGGCTGAGGTGGATGTACTCGAGGCTAAGGGTGCGCAAGGCGTTGATCAACACGTCCAGCGCCAAGGCATCGGCAGTGCCCAGATCAAACCAGCAGCGGGCCCAGTTGTCCTTTTCCTCTAGGGATCCCATGTTGTGCATTAGAGAGGGCAGAGGATCCGAGTCGCTGGGGTACTCCAAATAGCTCAGATCCACCTCCGCCTCTTGGGCCACCAGGCGCTCGGCGTTGAATCCTCCCAACTTGCCCAGCACATACCACGATTCCAGCACCTCGTTGAGGTACTCCAGCTCAGCTTCGACCGGCGGCTCGGCAAACTCAAACCAGATCCAGAGATTTCCCGGATCGCACTCGCGAAACTCCACTTGCATGGACAGCTCCTCTGCTGCGGCCTAGCCCTTGATCTTAACTGCCAAGAGCGCGAGAACATAAGTCCCGCGCTGTATGCGTAGCAACCCTGCGGGAAGCAAGCTACAGCGCCCGGGATACATGGAGTCTCGCTGCTTGCTTTCAATGCCCCCGAAGCAAGCATTTACCACCCCACTCTGGTTGTGGTAAAACGACCCCATATTGACCATGCACTACACCTACCGAATCTGCCCAGATGCCACACAGCAAGCCCAACTGCTGGAGTGGCTTGCAACATGCAGAGGCGGGTATCACTACGCTTTGCGCGAACTCAAAGACTGGGTTGCTTCGCGTCAGAGCCTTCTACAGACCAGATCTGCGATCGGTGAGGGAGCGACCGGGATCCATGTCTACGATCGAAGTCTTTGATGCGCAGCAGGTGGCCGGGCTGATCGAGAGCCTGGCAGCAGCGATCGCCAGGGATCACCCCCACCCCCAGAAGCTCACTCTGATCGGCATTCGCACTCGCGGAGTCCCCTTGGCCTACCGCCTGCGGGATCGGATTGCCGCTCGACTGGGGATCCCGCCCCAGGTCGGGGAGCTGGACATTACCTTTTTCCGAGACGACCTGGGCGCCGGCGGGCTGCGCACCCCCGATCGCAGCGAGATGCCCCGGGATCTGACTGGCCAGGAGGTGGTGCTGGTGGACGATGTTATCTTTCGCGGTCGCACCGTCCGCGCGGCTCTGGAAGCCCTGCATCACTTTGGGCGACCGGAACGGGTGCGCTTGGCCGTGCTGATCGACCGTGGTCACCGCCAGTTCCCCATCCAACCGGATTACTGCGGTTACCAGCTTCCCACGGAACCTGAGCAAAGGGTGAGGGTTCATCTGCGGGAAACCGATGCAGAAGAGCGGGTGTTGTTGATAGACCAAACAGCAAAGAGCGATCCCTAAGCTGGTGCTTGGGGTATTTTGGGGATGATCTGCCGCAACTCACCGCTATGTCTTGGTTGCCGGAGACCCGCCGTTACGCTGTTTTGGGCACGGGCGCCCTGGGGGGATTTTATGGGGCGAAATTGCAACAGGCAGGCTTTGCGGTGCATTTTCTGCTGCACAGCGACTATGACTATGTTCGCCAAAACGGCTTGTGGGTGCAGTCCTGCTGGGGGGATTTTCATTTGCCGCAGGTGAATGCCTACGCAGCAGTAGAGGACATGCCCCCTTGCGAAGGGGTGATCGTGGCTTTGAAAGCCACCCAAAATCACCTGCTGCCGCAGTTGCTCCCGCCCGTGTTGGCCGAGAATGGCGTGGTGATCGTGCTGCAAAATGGGCTGGGGGCGGAGCCGGAGGTTGCCGAGTGCGTCGGCCCTGAACGAGTCATGGGGGGCCTGTGTTTCATCAGCTCCAACAAGGTTGGCCCCGGCCACATTCATCATCTGGACTATGGGTCGGTGCTGCTGGCAGAATACGGCCCTAACTATGCCCCCCAAGGGATCACGCCCCGTCTTCAACAAGTTCAAGCCGATTTTCAACGGGCAGGGATCCCCACCACCCTCTCTCCGGATCTGATGTTGGCCCGCTGGCAAAAGTTGGTCTGGAACATTCCCTTCAACGGCCTCTCGGTGGTGTTCAACGCCGACACGCAGCAGATGATCCGCGACCCTGAGGCTCGTGCTTTGGCGGAAACGCTGATGCAGGAGGTGATCCAGGGAGCGGCGGCCTGTGATCGCCTGCTTCCCGATTCCCTGATCCCAGAAATGCTCACCAACACCGAGAAGATGGCTCCCTACCGCACCAGCATGAAGATCGACTACGAGCGCAAACGTCCTCTGGAACTGCAGGCAATCTTCGGCAACCCACTGCGCTATGCCCGACAAGCCGGGATCCACTTGCCGCGGGTGGAAATGCTCCACCGGCAGTTGCAGGTGTTGGATCGCCTGAATCGAGGGATCCCTGTCGCTCAGCAGGCTTGAGTTTTTCAAGATCAGCGGCGCCTGTAAACTACCCGACTCCGACCGCTCAGCGGTACGGAGCGGGCTTAAGCGCTCCGCAAAGCCGACAAGGTTGCCTCTAGCTTCACGGCTTGCGAAGCAGACACCTTGAGCTTGCAGGAGATAGTCAGGACTTGGGTCATGTTGCAACTATACGTCGTCCGCATTCCTCCCGACCCTGACCCTACGGGTACAGGGCGGGCCTCCTGCGGTTTCTAGCTGAAGCTAGGTCAGGCTTTTTCCTCCGCTGGCGGGTAGACTGAGCGCCAGTCGGGTACCGTTGCTCTGGCCTTATGCCGCTGGGATCCACCCACGATCGCATCACCCTCTGGACGGCCCCCGGCATCACCTTGGCCGCCGGTTTGTTGGGGAATAGCACCACCGTTGCTCTGGCTGTGGGATCCGCCTATCTGTTCAGTGGCCTGATGTTTTCTGGAGATCTGGACACCTGTTCTCGACAGTACCAACGCTGGCTGTTCTTGCGCTGGATTTGGCTGCCCTACCGCAAGTGGATGCGGCATCGCTCCTTCTGGTCGCATGGGCCCATCGTGGGCACCGCCCTGCGGGTGCTGTACTTGAGCCTATGGGCCGGCGGAGTTGGCCTGCCGGTGGCTTGGCTGGGATCCCGGTTGGGCTGGTGGATGTGGCAGCCTTGGGTGTGGCGCAGCGATCTCTGGCAATGGCTGCAAGTTCACGCCGAGATCCTGTTTTGGATTGGGATGGGGTTGGAGCTGGGATCGGCCAACCACAGCCTCAGCGATTGGATGGTCTCCAACTGGAAACGCTGGCGCAAAAAACGCCGTCAGGTTCGCTCCAGGCCACTCGGCTATCGTCGCTAGATCCCCGTTGGACCAAGAGTAAACTACTTTACACTTGAACCTGTTGCTGTCCTGTGCCTGCAAGCCCGCCCTCCTGAGAAAACTTAACGGCCAATCTTTGTCAATTGCCCCCGCCCCCTCTGTCCGACTCCCGTGGCTTGATGCAAATTATTCCTACTTTGTCGGCTATGTATTGCAATTTAGTCTCAATAGAGTTATGCTGTTACTCAGTTGAGTGGTGGAGTTCTATCCATCAGTCTTCCTCTCTTGTCTTGGATGTGACAGGGATCCCGCGCCGGCGGAACTGGCCATCCTGCCTTTGGCAGGGATCCCTTTCTCTCTTCTTCGGCTTTAGCCGAGCTTCTGGGTTAATGAGAGTCGGTCCTAGTTAATGAGGGGATAGTTTCTGCTGGAGTGGGTCGAGCTGCGGAGGTGGCGGTGTGCGGCAATAACAGCGGCTGAGGGCCGGAAGACAAGACCTAATACATACAAAAGTCGCTGCGCCAGTTGTCTTTGTAAACCCGTTGCAAGCTAAGGGGAAGGGCTAACTTTTTGGGGCAAACTGTCTGTCCTAAACCTTGTGTTGCTGTTTAAAAAAATGTGTTGAGTCAAAGAGAAATTCGAGAAAAAATCGAGAAAAAAAGTTGAATCGTGCGGGAAGAATCGGTTAAAATCTAGCTGGCGTTAACGCTAACCGCGACGAAGAGATCGGAGGGAGGAAAACCTAACAGCCTCTCTCCTTTTTTCTGTAGAAATTACTCTCACTTTCAACCTCTATAGTCACTTCAAGTAGCAACACAACGTTTCTCTACATCGCTATTGCTAGGCAACGCTGTCGCGAACGCGCCGCTCTAACTCCCCTCTCCCTGAGGGAGAGGGGCTGGGGGTGAGGGATGTCCCTCAGGGAGAGGGGCTGGGGGTGAGGGATGTCCCTCAGGGAGAGGGGCTGGGGGTGAGGGATGTCCCCCAGGGAGAGGGGCTGGGGGTGAGGGCAGCGACGCGGAGCGCTTGGGTCGGCGGCAATAGCAAACTTGATACTAAAGGGTTGCACCTCGGTCTTGTAACCATTGGACAGCCAAGCTGTGTTGGCGTTTTTGGGCATAGGCCAAAGGAGTATGCCCATCTTCATTGCGAGGGTTCAATTCGGCCCCATTTTCCAGCAAAAGTTCCAGGATTGCCACATGCCCCTCCCAAGCAGCCCAGTGCATCGGTGTTGCCCCAAATCGGTTGCGCGCATTGACATTGGCCCCATACAAGAGCAGAAAGCGAGCAATGCCCAGTTGCCCTTGGGTAGCAGCCTCGTGCAGAGGAGTTCGACCGGTTGCATCGGCGGCATCCACCGGCGCTCCTTTGGATAACAGGCGGGCCAGGATGCTTTTTCGTCCGGTGGTCGTGGCCCAATGGAGAACGCCAGAGGTATTGGCTCCTTTTTGGATGAGCAGACCGATCACCTCTGCCTGATCGGTTAAGGCAGCCCGATGGAGAGGGGTATATCCATAGCCATCTGGAAGGTTGATGTCGCTGCCTGCCCTCAAAAGACGCTCCACCAGCTTGACCCGACCGCTGGCGGCGGCCAAATGGAGCGGGGTGACACCTGTGGGATCCAAGGCATTGGGAGAAGCACCATGGGCCAAGAGCAAATCCAGCAGTTCCAAATTGCCAAGCAGTGTTGCTTTATGAAGCAAGGTCAGTCCTTGAGCATCGACAGCATTCACATCTTCCCCTTGCTGCAAATGGGATAATAATTGCTCTTGATCTTGATCTGCAAGAGCTTGATGAAGGGCTTCACTCATAGTCGATCGATAGAAGTCAAAGAAACCGATTGGGAATGGGGTTTTCAAATAACTTGGGCAAAGTCTAACACCGGATCCCTACCCTTGAGGTAGCTACAGGAAGAGAGACCTCTGCGTGCTCAGTCAAAGTGGCATTACAGCATCAAGCCCCAGCTAGGAGAACAACTTTCCATGAGATCGCATGAGCGCCGAGAGGATCCCTTGGTTTAGCCCGGCTTGGCATGGCATGATCATCGGCATAATCAGGGGTCGGAGCTGACTTTTGGCCCAGGTTCTGCCACTCTCAATTCCCTTCCTTCTGCCACCGCTCATCGACTACTACGCGATTCTCAACCTATCGCCGGAAGCGGACATCGAAGATATCAAGCAAGCCTTTCGCCGGTTGGCGCGGCAGTTTCACCCCGATGTGGCAGGGGAGGGATCTCGAGAGCGGTTCCAGCAAATCTATCAGGCCTACCAAGTGCTGAGCGACCCCGAGCAGCGGCGGCGCTACGATGCCCAGCGTCAATCTCCTCCTGCCGCCGGCCAGAGGCGGGTGGTCATCCGCACCGCCGGCTCTTCATCGGCAGAGCACCTCGATCCGGAATTGCTCAAAGAAGGGATTGCCCGCGTCAAGGCAGCCTGGCGCGAGCGTAAGTTGCCCACGGCAGTGGCTCTGGCAGAGGCGCTGTTGAAACGGTTTCCCAACTCCGGCGAGGCCATCCACCTCTTGGCTTTGGCCTACCAGCGCTTCGGCAACCACTTGATCTACGAGGGTCGCCACCAGCAGGCGGAAGCTTACCTGAGAAAGGCTTTGGCTATGGAGCCCCACAACCGGGAATTGACCTTTGAAATCCGGCGAGACTTGGCTCGTCTGGGATCCCGCTAGCTTACCTGGGGCGAGATCCCCAACTGCTGGGCGGCCCACTGCCGGAGCTGTTGGCGGTTCACCTTGCCCTGGAGATTGCGCGGGATCCCGGTGCACCACAGCCAGCGCTTCGGATGCTTGAAGGGACTCAGTTGGCGACTCAGGTGTTGCTTCAGGTGCATCTCCAGCTCTTGGGGGATCGCCGGGAGCCCGGTTTTGGGGACGACCACCGCCACCACCTGCTGCCCCCATTCGGCATCGGGCAGACCCAGCACCCACACATCGTCCACCCAGCCGCTGGCCCGAACCTCTCCTTCCACCTCGGCAGCCATCACTTTTTCTCCGCCAGTCAGGATCAGGTCGTCGGCGCGACCCAACCAAAAGAGGTGGCCCTGCGAGTCCAGATAGCCCCAATCGCCGGGGGTGAAGCCTTGCTGATGCCATTGGCGCAAACCAAAGTGCTCCGCACCGCTGACGCGAAGGGCGGCCTGGGGGTAATGGCCCAGTGCCAGCGACTTGGCCCGGATGTGGATGAATCCCACGGCATCGCTGGGCAAGGGATCCCCTTGTTCACTGCGGATCTGGAGCGTGGCGTGGGGCAGGGGCCGGCCCAGGCTGTCGTTTCCTTGCCAAAAAGCCTCCGGCAGAAGCGTACAGACTTGGGAAGCCGTTTCGGTCATGCCGTAGGTGAGGGCAAGGGGCAGGTGCAGTTGTCGGGCCTGTTGCCGCAAGCTGGGCCAGGTGGGGCCACCACCGACCAAAATGGCGCGAAATTGGCGCAGGCTCTCCACAACTCCCGGCTGGGGGTTGAGCAACAGCCGTTGCAACTGAGTGGGTACCAGCGATAGAAAACTCCCCGGCAAGGGGGGATCCCAGGCCTCGGCCTGCTGTTGCCGTTTCCAATCCCAGACGATCCACTGCCCACCGGTCAGCCAGGAGCGAACAGCCTGCATCAGGCCGCTGATGTGGTGCAGGGGCAGCAGGCAATAGCTATGGACGCAGTCCACGCCGAAGTGCTGTTGGTGGGCCTTGGCCGAGGCGCTGAGGGTACGCCAAGAGTGGATTGCCCATTTCACCTGGCCGCCGGAGCCGCCGGTAGGGATCCCGATCAACGGCCAATGGAAGCTGGGTACAGCCTCCCGCAGAGAGGGGTTCAATGGGCTGGGATCCCCCTCCAGCCGGCCTTGCCGCCAGCGCCAGCCGCCTCCCAGGCCGGCCACAGCCTGGGCCCACTCTCGTTCTCCCCACTTGGGATTGCCCAAGAAGAGCGGGATCCCCAGTTTTTGACAGGTCAAAACGGCGGCCCACACCTGCAGCGGATCTGAGTCTGCCAGCAGCAGGGGAGCTGTCTTTTCTGCCAAGGGGCGCAATTGCTCTTCCAGTCCAGACAGGCGCTCCCGCCAAGTAACGGAGTGGCAACAGGGGTTCGGAAACATGCTTGGGCCGGTTTGGTCGGTCATCATGCAACTAAAGCGGAGCACCGCCGACACTAGACACAGAATAGCTTGGACTCCACAAGGCAGTTTTGTTGTGTGGCTTGAGCTCATCCGTCGAGAAGCCCCGCCCTCTGTCTGCGCACTGCAAAACCTCACCGGGCTGAGAATGCTGCTGGAAGTCCGGCTGGCCATTGGCCCTGCTCGTGAGCCAATTGCGTTCTGCAAAAGATCTGCATAATTTGGATAATCTGGACAAAGGGACGAGGTAAAGTCATGCCTTGGGAGCTGGGGCGGTTTTGGAACACGCTGACCTACTACGAGGCGTTGCCCTTTGCCGACTTCTGGCGCTGGGTTCAGAATGGGTTGCAAAGCCCAGCAGTTAACTGTATGCCTCCTTCCCTGACTCCGGCCACTTCCCTTCCGGTGGTTCTTTTGGGCGATGGCCTGCCCGAAGGTTTGGCAGAGGCGTTGCACCGGCAGGGAGCAGCGGTGGGGCAGAGCCAGGACTGGCTGACGGCCAGGGTGATCTTAGGGCTGGGAGCGCCAGAGACGGCCAAGGCTCACCTGGAGCGGCTACGCCGCAGTGGACAGACGGAACAGATGCTCTTTGACTTCCGCCGGCCCGATCCCCAGTTGAACCAGTTCTGGGGCATCCTGGACGATGTGGTGATGGGCGGGGTGAGCCAAAGCCAACTGCTCTGGGGAGAGGGCGAGCTGCTGTTTACGGGCCAGGTTTCCACGGCCAACTTCGGCGGCTTTGTTTCCACCCGCACGCGCAATTGGCAGCCGCCCTTGGATGCCTCAGGGTTTGCCGGCCTGGAGCTGCGGCTACGGGGCGATGGACAGCGCTACAAGGTTTTGCTGCGGGATCAAGGGGGCTGGGACAGCCCGGCCTACAGCTATGCTTTCGACACCACCCCAGGGGAGGAGCAGACTGTTCAAGTTCCTTTTGCCGAGATGGTGCCCACCTTTCGCGCCCGCCGGGTTGCCGCTCCCCCCTTGAATACCCGCCAGATCCATTCGCTGCAACTGATGCTGAGCAAGTTTGAAGCCGACGGCAGCCCCAACCCCCGTTTTCGGCCTGGGCCGTTTCAGCTAGCCCTGCGTTGGATCGGGCTCTATCGCCAGGAGCCGCTGCCGCAACTGATTGGGGTGGTGCGGGGATCCCTGGCGCCCGATTGGGTGGCGGCCCTGCAGGAGAGCTCCAGCCGTTGGTGTGGGGTGGAGATTCCCGCCGAGATCGAGGGATCCACCTTAGCCGCTCACCTACTGCGCCTTTTGCGCTCGCCCGCCAGTGTGGGCCGGGTGGTGCCCCTGCAAGCCTTCCATGGCTAAGCTTCTTGGCGGCCTCCAGGGATCCCTAGGAATGGGGCTTTTGGCCCTCCTGTGGCTGGGGGCGGGCCAGGGGATCCCTTACCTATTTGACTGGGACGAGCTCATTTACGCCAGCTTGGCGCGGCAGATGCTGGCCAGCGGCGATCCCCTGGCTTTGCAGATCAACGGCGAGCCCTTCTACGAGAAGCCGCCCCTGTTTTTCTGGCTGCAGGCCCTGGCGATGGCGGCCCTGGGGATCAACGAAGGGGCGGCGCGGCTGCCCAATGCGTTTGCCGGCGGCATCACGGTGGCCCTCTTGGTGGCGTGGGGAGCGCGGCTGCGCGGGGTGGAGTTTGGCTGTCTCTGGGGGATCCTGCTCCTGACGGGCTACCTGCCTTTGTTTTTCTACAAAACCGGCCTCATCGACCCGCTGCTGAATTTGGGCATGGGCGTGGGGCTGGGATCCCTTTGGGCTGCCGACGAGGCCCGTCGCTCCGGCCGCTCCGGGCAGGGGTGGAACGCCCTGGGCGCGCTGGCCTTGGGCCTAGCGGTGTTGGCCAAAGGGCCGGTGGGGCTGGTGTTGCCGCTGGGCATCTGGGCCCTCTACAAGCTCTGGCAGCGGGATCCGCCAAGGCGGTGGGGGGAGATGGTGGCCTTCCTTGGCTTGGCGGGGGCTATTCCTCTGGCCTGGCTGGCGCTGGAAGCAGCGGCGCGGGGGCTGCAGTGGCTGGCGGCGTTTTGGCACTACCAGTGGGGTTTGGTGAGTACCCCCAGCGGCCACCCCGGCCCAGTCTATTTTCATCTGCTGGCCTTTGCTCTAGGGTGTTTTCCCTGGGCGGCTCCGGCCTTGGCCGAGATCTTGGCCAGCCTCCATAGGCACAGTAACCCGGCAGCGGCGGATTTAACTCAGCGGGCAGAACGCCTGCTGTTGGTGGCCTTCGGGGTGGTGCTGGCTCTGTTTTCGCTCTTAGTGCAAACCAAGTTGATCCACTACACCTCGCTGCTTTACCCTATTGGGGCCTACTTTGCTGCCCTGCGCCTGCAACGCCTGGGGTCAAGAGAGGCTCAACTCAGCGTTTGGGAAGGCGGCTGGATCCTGCTGAGCGGCTTGTTTTGGCTAGCCCTGTGGCTGCTATTGCCCTGGCTGGGATCCCAGGATCCCGTCCTGCTGCCGGTGGCCGAGAAGAGATTGACCGCTTTGGGGATCCCGCTTTCCGACCTTTTTGAGAGTCTAGCGGGCAGCTTGGCGCTTGGATATCTCCAGGCCGAGGTGGAGTGGCCCTTCTTCACCTATGGCCCTGCTGTGCTCCTGGCGTTGGGGGGACTGGCCTGGATTAGAGCTCGGCACAATGTTCGAGGATGGGCCATCTTGCTCTTGGCCACAGGACTAAGCGCCCAGTTGGCCTGGAGCTGGGTTTTCCCAAGGGTGTTGCAGCATACTCAGGGGGGATCCATCTACTTTTTCCGCCAGTTTGCTGGCCCAGAACTGGCTCTTTCGGGAAGGGTTGGCCTCTATGGGCTGCGGTCGTTTGTACCCTATTTTTATGGCCCGCTGCGGGTGCCCTATGCCGCCAACCTGGAGGAGCTGGCCGCCTGGCAGGTGCCCGACTATCTGGTGACCTGGGATCCCTTTGTAGCTGAGCTAGCAGCAACTTGGCAGGTTGTAGAGCGCCGCAGCCCCTTTTGGCTGTTGAAAAAAACCTCTTCTCTCCCCTAGCCGCAAGATGAGCCAGTACGTGTTGCGTATCAGCGACCTTCCCCTTCAGGATCGCCCGCGCGAGCGGCTGCTTAACCAAGGGGCAAGAAACCTCTCCCACGCGGAGCTGCTGGCCATTTTGCTCAACACCGGCCAGGGGGCAGGTAAGCTCTCGGCCGTTGGCCTGGCCCAGTTGCTCTTGAAAAAATTGGAAGCCCAGGGGGATCCCTTGGCCCAACTGCGCCAGCTGGAAGCCGGGGAGCTGCTGCAAATTGAGGGCATCGGCCCAGCCAAAGCCGCAACAGTGTTGGCCGCCATCGAGCTGGGGCGGCGGGTGTTTTTGGCCCGACTACCCGAGCGGACGGTGATTGAATCGCCAGAACAGGCGGCCATGGCCCTAAGCGGCGACCTGATGTGGGAGACCCAAGAGCACTTTGCCGTCCTGCACCTGGACATCAAACACCGCCTTATCGGCCAGCAGATTGTAACCCGGGGAACCGCCACGGAAACTCTCACTCACCCGCGGGAAACCTTCCGCAGCGCCATCAAGCAAGGAGCCAGCCGCATCCTGGTGGCCCACAACCATCCCTCCGGCAGTTTGGATCCCAGCCCGGAGGATCTTGCCCTGACGCGGCAACTCTTGCAGGCGGGGCAACTGCTGCAGATCCCGGTTTTGGATCACCTCATCCTCGGCGGCGGGCAGTTCCTCAGCCTGCGCCAGCACACCCGCCTGTGGGAGGAGTTTCCCCAGCCAGAGTAGCTCCCCAGCCCCTCTCCCAGGGTAGCCAGCCCTCACCCCCGGCCCCTCTCCCAGGGTAGCCAGCCCAAGCGCTCCGCGCCGCTCACGCGACCACCCCCAGCCCCTCTCCCAGGGTAGCCAGCCCAAGCGCTCCGCGCCGCTCACGCGACCACCCCCGGCCCCTCTCCCAGGGGAGCCAGCCCTCACCCCCGGCCCCTCTCCCAGGGGGAGAGGGGGGCTAGGGATCCGGCAGCGCCTCAAAGCGCATGCCCACCCTGAGC
>NZ_JANSJJ010000012.1:0-20340 GCF_047502715.1 Synechococcus sp. H55.10 | reverse complement strand
GACTAGTAGGTGCGCCCGCGCCAAGAGCGGGGGCGACTGAGGGCTGACAAGATCACCCGCAGGACAGCCAAGGGATCCGCCAGCGGCGAAGCCCAGAACGTCCAGGGGGGATCCTGGTAGGAGCTGCGAATGCCTACCAGCACGCCCAAGCGCAGGGCGAGTAGGCCTAAGTTTAGCCCCAACAGAACCTGCTCTGTTAGGGAAAAGGGCAACCCCATCCCGGCCTTGATCCCCAGCCCCCCAACTGCCAAGACTGGGATCCCTTGGGTAAGCACCAGTAGGGCGATATCCCCCCACAGTTGAGCCTTGGGAGTGGCGTCTTTCAAATCCAGGGAGCGGCCCCACTCCCGCCAGGTTTCGCCAAAAGAAGTGTACATGCGCACCTTGAGCAGGTGCCGACCATCGCAGAAAGCTACCTTAAAGCCGGCTGCCGCGATCTGCCGCACCAGGGTGACGTCGTCGCAAAAGGAAGCCCGCGCCAGCGTGTAGCCGTTCATGGCTGCCAGCACCGAGCGGCGCACCAACATGCACTGCCCATTGGCCATCGTCCGCTCCGGCAGGGCAGCCGTGTCCCCTACCGCCCCATAGCGGTAGATCAGGGTTACCAAAAGAGCTGGCTGCAGCCAAGCTTCTCCCCAGTGCTCCAAGATAAACTGCGGCGCCAGGGTGATGAGATCCAGCTGGTTGGCCTGGGCAGTTTCCAGCAAGCGCTCTACCAGGCCCGGCTGGGGGCGGGTATCGGCATCAATACCCAGGATCCACTCAGAGGCGGGATCCGACTGGAGAAATCCGTAGTGCAACGCCCAGGGACGACCTACCCAGCCACTGGGCAGGGGATCGTCGGTCAAGAGGCGAAAGCGGGGATCCCGCTCGGCCATCTGCAGCACTTTCTCGCGGGTGCCATCCTGGGAGCGGCTATCCACCACCAGCACCTCGCGCACAACCGCTCCCTGGCGGTGCAGCCCTTCCAGGCAGGGATCCAGGCGCTTGGCTTCGTTGAGGGTGGGCAGTAGGACGCTGACCAGGCCCGGCGGGAAAGGGATCCCCGCTTGGCCTGGGGGCAGAGGGGAAGGACGCCGCAAAGACGGCAGCAGCCGCGCCAGCAACACCGCCACCATTGGCAGCTGCAGGGCCAGCAAAATCAGGGCAGCCGCATCCCCCATCGGGATCCCGTGCGTATCCATTAGAGCTACCTTCCTACCTCAAACAAATCAAACAAAAGTTGCCTGGCGGAACCCAAATCGGCGACTTTGGTTCAGAATCAATGTGGCTCCCGACCTTGACTTTCTCAGCCCTTTGTGGATGTTTCCACCCAGCTCAGCCCCAAGGGATCCCTTGTCACCCTGGTCAAGCTTCCGGCAGGAAAGCTGGATCCCGCTTTGGTGCGGAAAGAACTGGGCCAAATTCTTGCCGAGAAACCCAAACACCTCTTACTGGATCTAAGCCAGGTTACGCTGCTCGACAGCATGGGGGTGTCGGCTTTGGCGTGGGCAAGACGCACCTGTACTCCCGCCGGCTGTCATCTCAAGCTCTGCGGCTTAGGAGAACAGGCCAAGCTGGTTCTCAAGGTTACCCATCTGGATTCCCTCTTCGAGATCTATCCGTCGGTGGAAGCCGCCCTCAAGGATGTCTCCGAGTCCTGAAGGGGAGAGCTTACCGCATCCTCAAATCAAAACCCCCTAGGGGCTAGTCTCCTGGTTCTCAACAGCCTGGGGCTGGTTTCTTTGGGCGTAGAGCTGCGCCTGTTGCCGGATTTCCTCCCGCACCTTGGGCGGGGCCAGGCGGGCCGCTTGCTCAAACAGATCAGGGGCCTGTGCCCGTAGGTCGGCATCGGCAGCAGAGCTGAGGGCTATTGCCTTGCCCAATACCGGGGCAAAATCGCTGGGATCCGCTGCAATCATCTCATCATAAAGGGCCACCGCTTTTCCCGTCTGGTTGTTGCGGGCGTAGATAAAAGCTAAGCGCAGGCGGACATCGTTATCTTCCGGTACTTCCTTCAGATAGTTCTCCAGCAGGTCAATGGCTTCAGAAGTGCGGCCCAGAACTAGTTGAACATCGGCCAGCTCCTGCAGAACTTGGCCATCTTTGGGATCCTTTTTGTAGAGAGCTTGAAGCTGCTCCAGCGCTCCTTCCAGATCTCCTGTCTCCCGCTGAATTTGAGCCAAAAAAGCTCGCAGTTGCCGATTTTCCGGCTCCAGTTCCACCAGCTTCTTCAGCGGCTCAATGGCCCCTTGCGGCTCGTTGAGCTGCAGTTGCGTGTCAATTAACCCCCGCAGGGCAATGGGGTTATCCGGCTCCCGTTCCAGCACGGCCCGGTAGCCGTCCGCCTGGGCCCGCAGTTGCTCGGTAACCAAATTGGCGGTGTCTGCCGAGTCAGAAGGCCCCAGTGCCTGCAGTATCGGGCCAAAGGAGAAGCCCAGGAACATGACTGCGCCAAACACCAGCATCAGGGCTTCCAGGAATTTGCGGAGGGGCGATTTGTCAGGTTTGGACTGAGGCATGAAGGGGCTCGCACAAAATCTCTCTGTACTCTATCATTCGCTCCCTTGGAAGCACAGCAGCGGCCTGTTGTCGAGAACAGCGCCAACATTCACCCGTAAACTACCCGGCTCCGACCGCTAAGCGGTACGGAGCGGGCTTCTGGTAGCCCTGCAGTTGGTAGTTGCCAATTGCCAACTCAAAGCGTTCCCGCCCCTCGACGGTGGTCAGCGACACCGTCCAGTCTTTTTGCCGAAAAGAAAAGGTGCGGGCGTCAAAGGACTCCGTCCCGCTAGCGCGAAAGGTCACAAAGCCGCCCTTGAAGGCTTTGACCGGACGATTCTTTTGCCGGGCAACCTTGCGCGAGCCAGCAACCCGCCTGCACACCTGTTGTGCCAGGTTGCTGGATAGCCCGAAGCGGGTACGGATCTCGCGGTAGCAGAGAGATTGGAGCTTAACGGCGTTGACTATCTTCTCCGGTGTGTTCTCATTCACCCAGTTCAAGGCTTGTGCAAAAGCGTCTAGCGTCGCATCCAGCTTGGCGGCTTGCGACACAGACACCTTGAGCTTGCAGGAGATGGTCAAGGCTTGGTTTATGCTCCTATTTTATCTCATCAGATGCTATATTGTTGTCCGGCTTCTTGCATTCCTCCGGACGCAAGGACTCCGTCCCGCTTCGCGAACGGCTACGCCAGAGCGCGGGGCTCCTGCGGTTTCTAGCTGAAAAGGGGTATCCAAATCCAGGTCAGGAACGTATAGGCTTTAGGCGTCCAAGAACGGTTTGCCGGCACCCAACTATGCGGATCACTTGCTACCCCGATAACCTCACCTTTGAGGCCAATCCTCTGCTCACGATCTTGGAAAACCTACTGCAGGCCGGGGTGCGCCATGTCCATGCCTGTGGCGGCAATGCCGCCTGCTCCACCTGCCGGATCATGATTTTGGAGGGCAGCCAAAATTGCCGTAGCATGACCCCTGCTGAGAAGAAGTTGGCCGAACGGCTGGATCTCCCCGTGCATATCCGCCTTGCCTGTCAAACCCGCATCACCGGGGATGTGACGCTGCAGCGGCTGGTGCTCGATAGGGCAGATGTGGAGGTGGCCCAGCATCAACTGCAGGCTCAGTCCATCGGCGAGCAGACCACCGCCGCCATTCTCTGCGCTTCGCTGTGGGGGACGGCCAATTTCGACGAGGAGAACTTTCCCTACGATGTTGTTTACACTTTGGGTCGCCACTTCGTCCAAATGGAGTCGGTGGTACAGCGATACCAAGGAGTGTTGGCCAACCAAAGCGGGCTGAGAAGTCTGGCCCTGTTTGGCTTGGGACAACCCGAACGGGCAGTACGGCAGGCTCTGCAGGCGGGGTTGGCGCTTTTGCAATCGGTGGCGGAGCTGAACAGGTTTCTGCGACAGCTCACTTACCCAGAGGTCCGGCTTACCCTCGGGATCCACCATGGCCCAGTGATCCTACTCCACATCGACCCACAAGAGCCGCGGCGAGTTTCAGCCTTTGGCAAGGCAGTGAGTTTTGCCACCTGGCTGGGATCCCTTGCTGAACCCCTCGATCCCCCCAAAAAGCCCCAGGAGAGGCCGAACTCGCAGCTGTTGATCTCGGCACCTGTGTATCGAGCAGCGCAGGACTTGTTCTTGCAGGTGGAGCCCCTTGCTCTGAAGCCTTCCCCTGAGGCCAAGCCGATTCAGGTCTTTAGGGTGCTGCCTGGTCAGGTCAAGTTGCCTGTTGATGAAGAGCCAACTCCGCAGGCCGTGACGCCCCAACCCACCGGCTGGCTAGAGGCGCTGCAGGAATGGCTGCGGGCCTGGTCGCGCTTCTGAGGGATCCCCTAGAATCCAGCACCGACCTGCTAGAGCTGCTGCACCTGGGCCTGTAGGTAGGGGATCCCCACCCGGTGGCAATAGTCGCCGAAGCGCTCTTGGGGGTGGCGCTCCTGCTTGTAGAGCTGCAGAAGAACTCTCATCAGCGGCACGATCTGGCTAATGTGCACCCGATCCTGAAACGGCTGGGCCAGGCGATCCCCTTGCGGGCTGGCCCCCAGCCAGATTTGGTAGTAGCCATCGGGGGCGGATCCCACCAAGCCGAGCTCTGCCAAGTAAGGCCGGGCACAGCCATTGGGGCAGCCGGTCATGCGCACCAAAAAGGGCGAATCCTGCAGCCCCAGCTCCTGCAACACCTGATCCAACTGGCGAATCAGGGTGGGCAGGGCTCGCTCCGACTCGGTAATGGCTAAGCCGCAGGTGGGCAGCGCCGGACAGGCCATGGAGAGCCGCACCAGCTCCGGGATCTCCTCTTTGGAAAGCACCCCGTGGGACTTGAGGATCTGGTTAATGGCTTCTCGCTGGCCCTCCTCGATGTTGACGAAGATCACGTCCTGCGTAGGAGTCAGCCGCAGGTGTAGAGAAAATTCCTCTACAATCTTGCGCAGGGCCGTTTTCAACTGCCGCTCCGGCGTATCTTGGATGCGGCCATTTTCAATCGAGAGGCCCAAAAACCAACG
This sequence comes from Synechococcus sp. H55.10, assembly GCF_047502715.1. Taxonomy (NCBI): domain Bacteria; kingdom Bacillati; phylum Cyanobacteriota; class Cyanophyceae; order Synechococcales; family Synechococcaceae; genus Synechococcus; species Synechococcus sp. H55.10. The sequence continues at coordinate 15,350 of NZ_JANSJJ010000012.1, read as the reverse complement.
GCCATCCCCTTGCTCGTGCCAGCCCAGGTAGTCGTCGCTGTTGGGTATACACTTGGGCAAGGGACGAAAACGGGGCAATTTTTCCCCAACATACTCCTCAACAGCGCGGCGAAACTTGCGGATCCCCCAGTCGCGCACCAGATACTTCAGCCGTGCCTGCTTGCGGTCGTAGCGGTTGCCGTGATCCCGCTGCACCGCCAAAATCGCCTGGCAAACCCGGTACACCGCTTCCGGCGGGGCAAAGCAGAGCTTCTGGGCCAAAAGGGGTTGGGTCTCCTCCTTGCCGTGGGTGCGCCCCATGCCGCCGCCCACCACGATGTTGAAGCCCTTGAGGTTGCCCTTGCGGTCGGTGAGGACGATCAAGCCTAGGTCTTGGGAGTACACATCGACGGTGTTCTCCCCGGCTACGGCGATGGCCGTCTTAAACTTGCGGGGCAGATAGACCGGGCCATAGAGAGGTTCCGGCCCCTCCAGCCTCACGCCGTTGCCTACAAACTGCTCGGCTTCCCGGACTTCCGGATCCACCGGCGGGATGGAAACCGCCTCCCCATCCACCCAGAGCTCGTAGTAGGCAGAAGTCTTTGGAGCCAAGAGATCCGCCAGCTTGCGGGCATACTCCTGGGCGTAGCGGTAGGCAGGCCGGTTTTTGTAGGGGGCGACCGGTGCCATGACGTTGCGGTTGACATCGCCACAGGCGGCCAGGGTGGATCCCATCTGCCGGACGATGCTGGCCACCGTGGCCTTGAGATTTTTCTTCAGGATCCCGTGGAGTTGAAAGGTCTGCCGGGTGGTAGCCCGCAGGGTGCCGTTGCCGTACTCATCGGCCAGCCGATCCAGGGTCAAGTAGAGCTGCGGCGGCACATGCCCCCCCGGAATACGGGTGCGCAACATCATCTCGTAGGCCCGCTCCAACCCCTCCTGCTTCCGCTGCTGCCGCAGATCCCGGTCGTCCTGCTGGTAGGCGCCATGAAACTTGAGCACCTGCACCGCCGCTTCGCTAAAGTGGGTAGTGTCTTGGGCCAGCTCCTGCCGCAAGGGATCCCGCAGGAAATGGCTATCTGCCTTGATCTGCTCCACCTTGGAGCGCTTGGCCTCAGAGCCGACAAGGGAGCTCATCTGATTCTCCAGTAATCCGGTCGGAATACCTGTGAAACAGGGTAGCATCTCCCCTGGGCCGCGTCCAGTTCTATGGGTTTGAGGTGGAACAGCCTACCCCCCTCTCCCTCAGGGAGAGGGGCCGGGGGTGTTCGCGCTAGCGGCGCGGAGCGCTTGGGTCGTCACTCAGGGAGAGGGGCCGGGGTTGGTCGCGTTAGCGGCGCGGAGCGCTTGGGCAGCCTCCCTCAGGGAGAGGGGACGGGGGTGAGGGCAGGGTACCACCGCAGATTGAGAGCCTCTAGCCGGCCAGGGCCAGGCGGGCGCCGTATTCTGCTGCCGACCAGAGTTTCCAGGCAGAGTTGCCCTGTAGCTCCAAGACAAGGTCGTGGTAGGCCAGGAGAGTGGGGCGGTGGCCGACGCTGACGTAGGTGGTGTTGAGGTGTTGCAGTTGCAGGTAGAGCAGCTTTTCGTTGGCTACATCTAGAGCGCTGGTGGCCTCGTCCAAAATGGCGTAGCGGGGCTGAGTAATCAAAATGCGGGCAAAGGCCAGGCGCTGCTGTTCCCCCAAAGAGAGGGTGCTGGCCCAATCTTTCTCCACGTCAAAGCCGCCCACCCGCTCCGGCAAATCGGCTAGGTTCACCTGGGCCAAAACCCGGATGAGATCTGCATCGCTGAGATCCCGGCGACGACCTGGATAGAGGAGTTGATCCCGCAGGGATCCCAGCAGCATGTAGGGCTTTTGCGGCAGGAAGAGCATCTCGGTGGTGTCGGGGCGGGCAATGGATCCCTGGCCATTGTTCCACAGGCCGGCAATGGCCCGCAGTAGGGAGCTCTTGCCGCTGCCGCTGGCCCCCACAATGAGCAGCCGTTGGCCTGCCTCTAAACTCAGGGACAGATCCCGCACCAGGGTTCGTTCCGAGTTTGGTGTTAGCAGAGTAACCTGCTGCAGCGCCAGTTGGGGAGCAATGCGAGTTTGGATGGTGCTCTCCCGGTCGCGGGTGTGGCGCAGGGCCGGATTCTCCAACGTTTCGTAAAAGGACCCTAGACGGTTGATCCCGGCGGCAAAGCTGGAGATGCTCTGGATCTGGTTGGCCACAATTGAAAGGGCACTCAGCACCTGGCTGAAAGCAATGGTGGCCTGGGTAATGGTGCCAAAATCCCGTACGCCGCTAAAGTAAAGGGGGGCCACAATTACATAGGGCACAATGCGCGTGAAGTAGTTATAGGCATACTGAAAAATGTCAATAATAGCCTGCCAAATGATTAACAAGTCAAAGTTGCGCAGGGCAGCGGCAAAGCGATTCAAGATCTGCCTCAGCTCTAGGTCTTCTCCCTGGTAAAAGGCGATGGACTCAGCGTTGTCCCGCACGTGGACTAGGCTGTAGCGAAAATCGGCCTCGTAGCGCAGTTGATCGAAGTTAATTTTAATTAGCTTGCGTCCAGCCAAAATGGCAATGGCGGTGCCGATGGTAGCATAGATAACCAGTCCCACCGCCAAGGGGCGGGAGATGCTGTAGAGAATGCCGGTAAAGGCGTAGAGGGTGAGGATCGAGTCGAGAATATCCAGCAAAAAAGAAAGGGTGGTGCCGGTAAAGGAGCGAACGTCTTCGGAGATGCGCTGGTCGGGGTTATCAATCTCTGTGTTAGCGGCGTTAGAATCCAGCTCGTAGTAGGCCCGCTGCTCGAAGTAGCGATCCAGAAAGTGGTCGGTCAGCCATTCCCGCCAAAACAGCCCCAGCTTCAGCCGTGTATACCGATAGATCACCAAAATGGGAATGGCCGAGATGATCAACACCCCGTAGACGATTAAAAACTGCCAGAAGGTGTTCTCTTCTTTTTGCTGTAGGGCGGTGTCGATAAACCGAAAGATAAAGCTGATCATCACGTTTAATCGGTTTACCGTTAAAGATAGAAACAGCAAAAAGGTCAACAACAGCCATTGCAGCCAGCGCCGCTGAATCTGGCGCCACACCAGCCCAAAGGCCAGGCTGCTCAGAGCCAAGCTGGCTGCGGCCACCCACAGCAGCGGCGAGGCCAAGTTTCTCTCCGTTTGCGCCACCAGCCCGGCTGCTACATTGGTAAAAAACTCTGGGAACAGGGCCTGACCAACCAAGGTCACCCCAATCTCCACAAAGAACATCAAGGCAACCACAAACACCATGGCCGCTGCCAGCAAGCCAAAGAAAATCCAGCCCCCGTAGCGCACCCGCGGATAAAAGTAGGGCTGAGCTACCGTGATAAAGCGGTCCCAAAGTTTGCGGTCGAAATTAAATTGAGCGGCTTGGGATTCCATGGTTGTGGTCGTGGTCAAGAGCGTGGGATCGACATCTTCCAGGCTAGCAGGCCAGGGATCCCTTCTCGGTCCACCAGGAGCAAATCCCTTCGCCTCTGAGGAAGAGCCCCGCTGCTCATGCTGAGCCAGTGCTGATAGGGTTTATGTCCAGCCTACTTTTGCCCAAAGCTTCTGTTTTCAGTCGGGATCCCCTTGCAGCCGCTTTTGCCAGGCCGCTTGGGCCGCCAGCCACACCGTCTGAACCGGCACGCGGAACTCTTGGGCGCAGGCCACACAGTCGCGGAACTCCGGCTGGGCGTTGACAATGCGGCCATGGTGATGGGCCACCTTGATGTCCACCAGGCCGTAGGGGGTTTCCACCCGCTCGATCCGCCGCTCCAGGACGGTGCGCTGCTGCTGGGAGTGGCGGATGCCCAGGGTAGTGGTTTCCCGGAAGATGAGCTCCTGGCACTCCGGCACCCGATCCGGCGGGCAGATTACCGTCAACAACACCCCTGGTCGCCCCTGCTTCATGGTGATGGGCTGGGTAAACACGTCCCAGGCGCCAAGGATCAGCAACTGCTCGCAGGTATAGGCAATCACTTGGGGGTTGAGGTCGTCAATCTGAGTTTGCAGCACCGAGACGATCTCGGTTGGCTCTTCCCCCTGGGACTGACCAATCCAAAGACGAAAGATGTTGGGAATGGGCAACTCGCGGCTGCCGGCCCCGCGCCCCACTTTTTCCAGCCGCAGCGGTGGACAGGGCCCAAACGCTTCTGCCAGCGCCACCGCCAAGGCTGCGCCGGTGGGGGTAACCAGCTCGGCTTCCACGCCGTTGCTAAACACCGGCACCCGCCCCATCTCCCACAGCTCGATCACCGCCGGCACGGGCACCGCCAGTTGGCCGTGTTCGGTGCTCACCCAGCCGCCGCCAATGGGGTGAGGAGAGGAGATCACCCGCTCCACCTGCAGCCAATCCAGGCCGATACAGGTGCCGACGATATCCACCAGGGCATCGACGGCCCCTACCTCGTGGAAATGCACTGTTTCCAGGGGCACCTGATGGACTTTTGCCTCTGCTTGCGCCAGCTTCTCAAAAACTTTGAGGCTGCGGGCCTTGACCGCGGGAGCCAACCGGGATCCGGCAATCAAAGCCTGGATTTCCTTCCAAGGGCGGGCGGGCGGGGATCCGTCCAACACTTCTACCACCGCCTGTAGGGCAGGCTGGCCACACCGCTGCACCCGCTTCGCCTGCAGGCTGTATTCCCCCTCGATGCCCAGCGCCTGGAGCTGCTGCTTGAGATACTCCAAGGGCACCCCACAATCCAGCAGCGCCCCCAGACACATGTCGCCGGCAATGCCCGCCGCACAGTCGAAGTAAGCTATTCTCATGCCAGAGAACTGGGGGTGACAGCTATTGTAGGCAGCAACTGGCCTGGTCCGGTGATGGGAGAGGAATTAGGCTTCCCCAGAGTCTGAAGATTGAGAAGATTGGGCAGCAGATTCCCGCCAGTGTTGGATGACGTTGCCCAAATTGCGCCGAAACTCTCCAATTCCCAAGAGGGATCCGGGGTTGGGATCCCAGGAAGCCGAGAACACGCCGTAGCTGATGCCCAAAAAGCCAAGGCCAAACAAGGTTAGCGACTCCACCAAGGTGAAGTAAGGGGGCAAAGCCACCACATGGTTGGTTAAGAGGTAGTAATTGATGAAAAAGCTGCTCAGGCCCAGCCCAGAGGGGATCCCGGAAAACACCAGGATCCGCCGCACCATCCGCCGGCTGACCTCAGGGGGGATCGCAGCAACAGATTCCTGCTTAGGCGGCTTCTTCTCGACCTCAGCAGAGGTAAAACTGGGGCGACGGCGGACGGCTTTGGAATGGCGGCTGGATTTGGCCACAAAGACAGCTCTCCGATAGCGTTTTGGATGGGTACCTACTTTTTCACCCGGATGTTCAGCCGTTCGGCCAGCTCCCGGAAGCGGTCAGGAGAATGCTTAGCGATGTAGTTGAGCAGCCGCTTGCGCCGACCGATCATCATCAGCAAGCCGCGGCGGGAGTTGAAATCTTTCGGGTTTTTCTGGAGGTGCTGCGAGAGTTGGTTGATGCGGCTGGTGAGCAGAGCCACCTGAACATCGGCAGAACCGGTGTCGGTGTCGTGAAGTCGATAGCTCTCGATGATCTGCTGCTTCTCTTGTTGCAATAAGGCCATAAGATCAAAGGACTGGATGCACTGCTTCAAAATAATAACATCGACCTTTTGTCCCTTGCTATTGCCGGGGATGATCGTGGAGACAAGGGGATCATGACACCAACCTCTGGAAATCCTCCGGCACTGCCGGCTTTGCTGGAACTGCTGAATTCACAAGACCTGGGAGATCGGCTGAGCGCCGTCAACAAGGCCAGAGAACTGCCTGGGCCAGAAGCCTTGACGCTGTTGCAGCAAGCCATAGCCGACGAGAATGCCCGCGTCCGCTATGCCGCCATCAGCCAGATGGGCACCCTATCTGGTGTCGATCCTGCCCCCCTTTTGCCCATTTTGCAGCGCTCTTTGCGAGAAGATCCGGAGTTCGATGTGCGGGCTGCTGCTGCCGCTGCCCTGGGGGATCTGAAGCAGCCGCAGGCCCTGGACGATCTTCTGGGGGCTTATCGGCGGGAAACAGAGTGGCTGGTGCGATTCAGCGTCGTCGCCGCCCTGGGGGAGCTGGGCAACCCTGCCGCCTTCGACACCCTGGTGGAAGCTTTGCAAGCAGGAGATGATCTGCTGACAACAGCCGCTGCCGCCGCCCTGGGGGATCTGGGGGATCCGCAAGCCATCCCCCATCTAGAGCCCCTCATCGATTCAGACGATTGGCAGTTGCGCTACCGCGTCTGCATTGCCCTGTCCAAGCTGGGCACCGAAGCCGCCCGCCCCGGCCTAACCCGGCTGGCCCAGGATCCCCAAGAGCAGGTGGCCGCCCACGCCCGCGCCGCCCTGGAATCCCTGTAGATCTCCGGCCAACCTGCCCTAGCTCATGGCGTTGATGATGTAATCAAAGTAGGGAGCGGCCTCGGCGGCGGAGTCCGGATCCAACAGGCTGAGGGCTGCTTCCTTCAAAAAGACCATCGCGTCGATCATGCCGGCGATGGGCACGTTGAGGGCGTTGTACATTTCCCGCACCCCTATCAGGCCGATGGACTCAATCGGCTCTTTGCTGCCGGCAATAATGCCATAGGTCACCAGACGCAGGTACCAGTCGTAATCTCGCAAACATTGGTTGTAGCGCTTGTCACCGTAAGCATTGCCGCCGGGTTGCACATATTCCGGCCGCTTGGCAAATAGCCGCTTTTGGGCCTCGTCGATGATGCGCTTTTTATTTTCTGTTAGCACCTGAGCGATTTGCAGACGCCTCTCGCCCGTAGTCATGTAGTTTCTGATGGCTTCCAGTTCGCTGACTGAGAGGTAACGCAGTTGGTCATCCGCGGTCTCGATGATCTGGTTGATCACGCTCACGGTAGGGATTCTCCTGTTTTGTAACGCTCTTTCAATTCACTTAATCAAGCCAGCCCAGCAACCCATCCCCCTAGACAAAGGTTGGCCCAGAAGATGAGAAGACAACTTAGCAAGCTAACTGCTCCCAGTTTAGGATAGGATAGACCTTCCCTCAAGCACCTGGCCCAGCCGGCAGACCGGCTCTAAATCCGGCCTCGCAGCCATTGGGCCATCTCGTTGGGACGTGGGGCGGCCTCCAGACACACCTCTGCGGTAATCCGCCCCTCTTGGTAAAGCTTAAACAGAGACTGATTCATGGTACACATGCCCTCGTAGGAGCCATCGGCGATCAGCTCCTCAATTTCGTCCACCGCTCCCCGCTTGATGTAGTCGCGGATGGCATCGGTGTTGCGCATGATCTCGTGGGCCGCTGCCCGCTTGCCATCGGTGGTGCGCACCAGCGTTTGGGCAATAATTGCTACTAGAGTCTCCGCCAGTTGCAGGCGCATTGGCTCCTGCTCCTCCGGCCTGTAGATCCCCAAGAGACGCTCGATGGTGCGGACGGCGCTGTTGGTGTGCAGGGTTCCAAAGACCAAGTGGCCTGTCTGGCCGGCCTTCAGAGCCGTATCCACCGTTTCCCGATCCCGCATCTCCCCAATCAGGATGATGTCCGGATCTTCCCGCAGCGAGGCTTTCAAGGCATTGGCAAACTCGAGGGTGTGGATGCCGACCTCCCGCTGCCGCACCATCGATTTCTTGCTCTGGTGGACGAACTCGATGGGATCTTCAATAGAAATGATGTGCTTGGGAAAATTGGAGTTGACGTAGTCCACCATCGCCGCCAGAGTCGTGGACTTACCGGAGCCGGTGGGGCCGGTCACCAAAACCAAGCCTTTGTGCTCTTCGGCAATGCGCTTCAACACCTCAGGCGCCCGCAACTGTTCCAGCGTCAAGATCTTGAGCGGGATCAGACGCATCACCATGGCCGGGCCGAGCAGAGAAACAAAGCAGTTGACCCGACAACGCACCAGACCCTCGTACTGGATGGCGGTATCCAGCTCCAAACATTCTTCAAACTGACGAATTTGATTCTCCGGCAAGCTTTCCCGCAGCCAGCCATAAAACATCTCGGTGGTGGTGACCGGGTAGTTGCTCAAGACCATCTGCCCCCGATCCCGGAAACGAGGCACTTCCCCCACCCCCAGGTGAATATCGGAGTAGCCCTTGTCGTAGGCTTCCTGTACCAGTTGGCGCAGCGTCGGGCCAGCGGGGGCAGACTTAGGAGCAGCAGCGGCCACCGGGATCCGCCCGGCAGCCGTGGGGCGAGCTGGGGGCACAAAAGGCGGAGCAGCCGGACTGGGGGGCGACACCGGAGGCCGACCCGCAGCGGCAGGAGGAGTGGGCAGAGGCATCTGCGGGGGAGTGGCAGGGCCGGGCATGGGCACCGGTGTCTGCGGGGGAGCGGCAGCCACACCCGGCGGGATGGGCCGGCCCAGGATAGGTTTGGGCGCACTGGGGGCAGGGCGCGATCCAGTTCCTTGCGGGAGGGGAGCAGCCGCACCCAGTATCGGATCCAACTGCGTTGGGGGCTCCACCTTGGGCGTCTGAGCAGCCGCACGCGGAGGGCGCTGGGCAACAGGCGGGGTCGGCGGCTTCCAACCGGAGTCTAAGTCGGTGGGAAATTGATTTTCGGGGCTGACCTCGCTCATAACAGGCCTCGCTTCTGGCAGGATCTGCGTCGATTTTAAGCTAGTATTCCCAGCCTGAGCAGAGGATTAGCTTTCTTGCCGGCAAAGCTCCGCGGGATCCTTAAAAGTTGGACGGGTGGCGAATGAGGCTCAAGAACTCCTCCCGCGTGCGGGGATCCTCCTGGAACACCCCCACCATCGAGCTGGTGACCGTCCAAGAGCCGGGCTTTTGCACCCCCCGCATCACCATGCACATGTGGGTAGCCTCGATAACCACTCCCACCCCATAGGGATCCAGCATGGTCATCAAGGCTTCCGCGATCTGGCGGGTAAGACGCTCCTGAACCTGCAGGCGGCGGGAGTACATCTCGACAATGCGGGCAATTTTGCTCAGGCCCACCACCTTTTGACGGGGGATGTAAGCCACATGGGCCTTGCCGATAAAGGGCAACAGATGGTGCTCACAGAGGCTAAATAGGGTTACGTCCCGCAGCAGCACCATCTCGTCGTGGCCCTCGTCGAAGATGGCGCCGTTGATGAGATCTTCCAGGGACTGCTGATAGCCGCTGGTCAAAAACTTCAGCGCGGCCACCACTCGCTCCGGGGTTTTCTTGAGACCCTCCCGCTGGGGATCTTCCCCAATGCCCCGCAGCAACGTCTCCACTGCGGCCACCATCGCCGGATCCAGGCTTTCTGAGCCCCTGGGCTCTTGCTCTGCCGAGTGGGACAGATCGCGAATAACCCGAGACTTGAGGTTGGCTTTGTCGTTGAGTCGCAATTCGGCACCGGATCCAGGCTTGGCAAGAGTCATAGCAGGATATTCCTTTGGTTGAACGAAGGGTTGAAGGAACTTGTCGAGGGAGACAGGGCCGGGAAACCCTCAAAACTGGGCTAGCAAGGCCACTCCAGGAAGAGCCAGCCTAAAAGGCCCCCACCGCCGGCATGAGGGTGAGATCTTCCACCACAGCACCCCTGGGCAGGCGAACGAGATAGGCAATCAAGTCCGCCACCCACTCCGGCGAGAGCATTTTGGAACGGTCGAAATCCACCTGAACCGTATCCGTATCCCAGAGAGGCGTATCCACCGCTCCGGGACAGAGGCTGGTTACCCGGATGCCGTGCTGTCGTTCTTCTTCGGCCAAGGCCTGAGAAAAGCCCAGCAGGCCGAACTTGCTGGCGCAGTAGGCTCCCCAATTGGGAAAGGCTCGCTTGCCCGCAATCGAGACGACGTTGACAATCACGCCGAAGCGCTGCCGGCGCATCGCCGGCAGGACGGCTTGGGCGCAGAGAAAAGCTGCCGTCAGGTTCAAGTCAATCACCCGCTGCCAATCCGATAAAGCTACGTTGGCCAAGGGACCAACGTAGGCCACGCCCGCATTATTCACCAAGACATCGCAACCGCCAAATCGATCCAAAAGAGCTTGCAACTGCTGCGGTAGAGCGGGCAAGTCGGCCAAGTCGATGGGAAAAACCTCCGCCTTTCCTCCTTTTGCCTGGATCTCCGCCTGCACCGCCAGCAAATCGGGGTGGGAACGGGCCACCAAAGCAACCGCTATCCCTTCCTCGGCCAGTCTCAGAGCTACCGCTTTGCCGATCCCTCGACTGGCCCCTGTGATCAAGGCACGTTCGGGAAACTGGGGCTCAAAACTCATCCACAATAAGACTCTAGGATGCGCTGTCAAGAACAAGCGCCACCAGAGACCGGTAAACTTCGTTAACTGAGTTTAACACTGATTCCCGCCTACCACTCGAATCAAACGGGAAAGGCTGGGATTGATCCTATCCCTGCCGCCATCCATCTGCCCTGAGTCGGGCCGGGCAGGACTTAAGGTATGGTAGTCTGGTGAAAAATAGTGAAAATCTTTTGCAACAACTGTCATGACTGAGTTCTTGGTTTCCTCAACGTCCACTGCTGCCCGGGCGGATTCTCCCTACATTCTTCAGGTTGAGGGCATTAGCAAGAGGTTTCCTGGCCAGCGGCAGTTGGTTTTGCAGGAAGTGGCGTTTCGTCTGCCCCAGGGAGACATCTTGGGGATTGTGGGCCCGTCGGGCTGCGGGAAAACCACCTTATTGCGCACCATTGCCGGCTTTGAGCAGCCGGATGGCGGGCGGATCCTGCTGGGGGGGCGAGTGGTGGCCGGGGAGGGGCAATGGATCCCACCGGAGCAGCGGGGGGTGGGGCTGGTGTTTCAGGATTTTGCCCTGTTTCCCCACTTGGACGTGCTGGCCAATGTGATGTTTGGACTCCGGCCCGCCACCCTATTTGCGTCGGCAGGGGGGGGCGGCAATCGCTCCTCCTCACCTGAGTTGCGAGGCGCTGCCCAACAGGCGCGGGAACGGGCTTACGAGGTCTTGCGGTTGGTGGGTCTAGAGGACTACGCCCATCGTTATCCGCACGAGCTTTCCGGCGGGCAACAGCAGCGGGTGGCCCTGGCTCGGGCTTTGGCCCCCAGGCCCAGCCTGATCCTTTTGGATGAGCCGCTCAGCAATCTGGATGTGCAGGTGCGCTACTATCTGCGGGAGGAAATCCGCAAAATCCTCAAGCAAACCCAGACCTCGGCCATTTTCGTCACCCACGACCAGGAAGAGGCCCTCTGCCTTTCCGATTGGGTGGCGGTGATGCGGGAAGGGCGTATTGAGCAATGGGGATCCCCGGAGGAAGTCTATCGAGAGCCGGCCACCCGCTTTGTGGCCGAGTTTATTACCCAAGCCAACTTTCTTCGCTGTGAGCGGCGGGAGTTCGGTTGGCAGGCTGAAGAGCTGTCGCACATCCCCTTTCAGGCTTTGGGAGATCAGCGCGACCCCAGCTTGCGCTGCGCAGAGCTGATGATTCGGCAGGAGGAGTTGCATTTGCATCCTGACCCTCAGGGCGGCCTTGTCATCCGGGATCGACAGTTTTTGGGACGAGAGTATCGCTATTGCTTGATCGCAGAGTCTGGCAAAGAATTGCACGCCTTGGCGCGGGAAGCGCTGCCTGTGGGCACGCGAGTTCGAATTGCCATCGGGCAAGGTCGTCTGTTTCCCATTGCTGGGCCTGAGGGATCCCCGCTACAAAAACAAACCTGACCCAAAAGCCGCCCTTTTGCCCGACGTTCTCCCAGAGGCATGACCCAGGCGCTCCCTATCTGGCAGCAAACTGGGTAGGCTGTTGATGGAGGGGCAGTGGCAATCTATGCAGGGATCCCGCATCATTGCCGGCACAGTGGAGGAGCGAACCGCGTTGGCGGAGTTCCGCGTCGGTGTGGATGCGGTCATTTTTTCCATCGATACCGAGCAGAATCGCCTTCTGGTGCTGCTGGTGCGGCGGCGGGAGGATCCCTTCCGCGGTTGCTGGGCTCTGCCAGGAACGCTGGTGCGACGCTCAGAATCCCTAGAGGCAGCGGCCTACCGCATCTTGGCAGAGAAAATTCGTGTTAAAAATCTCTACCTGGAGCAGCTCTACACCTTCGCTGGGCCAGAACGGGATCCCCGCGAGGCCGAGGATGCCTGTGGGCTACGCTACCTGTCGGTCAGCTACTTTGCTCTGGTGCGATTCCAGGATGCTCAACTGCTGGCAGACGGAGTGGAGGGCATTGCCTGGTATCCCGCTGACCAGATTCCCCCTTTGGCCTTTGACCACGAAGCAATTTGCCGCTACGCTCGCCGTCGCCTCTGCGCCAAGTTAGAGTACAGCCCGATTGCTTTCGATATTTTGCCCGCCACCTTCACGCTGGGGGAGGTCTATCAGCTTTACGGCACCGTTTTGGGCGAGGGGTTCTCCGATTACTCCAATTTTCGCGCCCGCTTGCTAAAACTGGGCATTTTGCGGGATACCGGCCAGAAAAGCACCCAGGGAACAGGCAGACCGGCAACTCTTTACCGTTTTGATGCAGCCGCTTTCGAGAAAATCCGGCACAAGCCGATGGTATTCGTTTGAGGTCTGCTGGAGGGATCCAGCCAGATTTGGTGGGTACAGATTCGCTTCTATATTAAAGGGGGTTCTGTACATGACTACCCGGACAAAGGCTTATGCCGAGATAATGTGCAACTTCGCTCCCATAAAGTCGGAAAAAGCTGTGGTTCAGGGTATCGATAACTAGCATGCGGCAGGAGTATCTTGACAGCTTTTGGCATGACGCAGCACTCTTGGTCGTTTTGCATCTAGAGTCAGCAGACCGTATTGGTTGCCCCATCCGTCGTAGCCATCGCGTACCTGGCGCGCGAACACATCAAGGCGCGGCCCTTCAAAATATTCCGCAATACGCTTGTAGAAGGAATCCGGTTTGGCGCTATGAGTTGTCGGAGTTTCTGTAAAGCAGGTCTGCATCTTACCAAAATGTTTTCGATCAAACACAGCCTTGCCCTTATATCCGAATAGAACGTGCTCAGTGGTAACTTGGTAAGGTCCAAATGGACATGGGCCAGTACGCTTATTCCATGTGATCATCGTATAGAAGGTGAATCCCCACGCTTCCATTAAGTCGAACGCTATCTTCAGGATGGGCTCTCCGGTGCTGCGATCCTTGCTATTGGTTGCCCACAACCACAAGAAGCTCTGCTCTTCCGCCCACAGGTTGATGGGTAACTTCATCAATTCTTCCTTGCTCATTGTGGGATAGTCCAGAGTTGTGGTTTGATTGGGACGAGCCTTGCGTTTGCCGGTTTTGCCTTGGTTCCAAGGTGGATCAACGACAAGAACTCGGTAGCGCTTATCCAGGTTCGTTGCGATGACTGAGGGATCGTCCATGGTGTGCGGGATCCCAGTTTTCTCGCCTGGCGCGCGGGCAGGCATCTGGTCTGGCGTTTTATCCAAAGAGCGCGGTGGGTTTTTTGTCATGCTATGGCTTCCGTGGGACTGGTGCAGATGAGGCACACGCCCTCGGCTTTGGGGATAAGCGTGTGGACACGGCAATTATCCTCGCTCGGGCCTCATCACAGCCTCACCGCTAAAGCGATGATAGAGCCTGTAGAAGCCCGTTTCAGCCCCAGCCAGATACTTTGCGATGCCGTTGGTGTGGGCCATGTTCCCAGAGGCACCCTCTGCAAGGGGGTAGGCCGTGGTGGAAGCAGGCGGCAGCAGCCAGAGAGCTGTGCTAAGATTAGGAACCATGATAGGTATTGTTTCAGGAGTTCTCCAAGCATGTCTGCAGCAATAGATATCGCTGATGCCACCTTCGAAGAAGAGGTGCTTCGCAGCGATATTCCGGTCTTGGTCGATTTTTGGGCACCTTGGTGTGGCCCCTGCCGCATGGTGGCTCCTGTGGTTCAGGAGATAGCTGAGCAGTATGCCGGCAAAGTTAAGGTTGTAAAGATCAATACTGATGAGAATCCTCAAACTGCCAGTCAGTACGGTATTCGCAGCATTCCCACTCTGATGTTGTTCAAAGGCGGCCAAAAGGTGGATGTGGTGGTCGGTGCTGTGCCCAAGGCAACTCTGACCACAATTTTGGAAAAGCACTTCGACACAGAAGATAAGCTGGGTAGCTCCGTACTTTAGTGCGCGACCAAGTTGCTGTGCTACGCTCTGCTTGTCTGCTGTGGTGAAAAACTCGCAAGGCCGATGAGCACAGGCGCCAGTAGGCAGGACTTCAAGGCTTTGTCTTGGCGTTTATGGGTTCACCTCTGGGCGGTGTAAGAAATCTCCTGACTACCGCTACGCAGAGGTGGGCCGATGCCTGGGCGAAGTAGCCGGGACAGGAGCCCAGATGTTTCGGAATGTAACTTTTGAGGTCTGGATGGGAACTTGGTTGATATTTTGTGCCGAGAACTTATTAGAGTGAATCTTAGAGAGCTTTGGATCCCAGCTTGACCGATTCAGTTTCTTCTCTTCTGCGAGAGGTTTTTTCCAGCGCTGAGACCCGCCTAAAGCAGTTGGAACATCACCCCAACCGGACAGCGTGGCTGCGGATTTTGCAGTCTTTGCAGCGCATGGGATCCCTGGAGCTAAGCCGCTTGGATGCCAAAATCTTGGCGGCCACTCTTGAGGACTTGGAACAGGGGTTTGCTGCCTTTCAAAACTATGTCCATCAGCGCAAGATCACCGTTTTCGGCTCGGCACGGCTGGGGCCGGAAAGTCCCGAATATCGTCAGGCCCAGTTGTTTGCCCACTGCATCAGCCAGCGGGGGTTCATGGTGCTGACGGGGGGCGGGGGCGGTATCATGGAAGCCGGCAATCGAGGGGCAGGGCTGGAAAACTCATTTGGGCTCAACATCCAGCTTCCCTTCGAGCAGATGGCCAATCCCGTCATTGCTGCCAGTGATCGGGTCATCAACTTCAAGTATTTCTTTTCTCGCAAGCTCTTCTTTGTCAAAGAAACCGACGCGCTGGTGCTTTTCCCTGGCGGCTTTGGCACCCAGGATGAGGCCTTTGAATGCTTAACCCTAATGCAAACCGGCAAAACCAAGCTCATGCCCTTGGTGCTGGTGGACAGAACAGGTGGCTGCTACTGGAAGGAATGGGATGAGTACGTGCGGGAGCACTTGCTTGGCCGCGGCCTAATCAGCCCAGAAGATCTTTTCCTCTACACCTTAACTGATGATGTGGGAGATGCCTGCCAGCAGATTGTCGATTTTTATCGCGTCTTTCACAGCAATCGCTACGTGCGGGAGCTTTTGGTCTTGCGCCTGAATACCAAACTCTCGCCCCAAGCTCTGGATACCTTGAATGAAGAGTTTGCCGACATTCTCGATGGGGGCCGGATCGAGCAAACCGAGGCCCTGCCGGAAGAAGCTGAGGAAGATATTGCCCATCTGCCGCGGCTGGTGATGCACTTTAACCAGCGTAACTTTGGACGGCTGTGGCAAATGGTGCGCCGGATCAACACGCTTCATCCAGGACAGCCGGATCCT
>NZ_JANSJJ010000011.1:0-20597 GCF_047502715.1 Synechococcus sp. H55.10 | reverse complement strand
GCGGCCACCGTGCGACCCACGGCGGGAAACTCTCCAGAGATTTAACTTGTTCTCCTCAAGTGTAGGACGAACGGCTTGCATCCCGACACTGATTGGCTCTTGAGTCAACACAATTCACCAATACAGTGCGGAGCTTCCCGCCGATTAAGCTAAAGAACTGCAAAAGTTTTCCCCTATACACCTAAACCTTAAATTTTCTTGGGCAGAACTCCTGCAGCTTGGCTCAACCCTTGCCGCCTGTGGATAGATGTAAAGCTTTGTTTCAAGACCTGCCGTTTCTTTTGACATTTGAGGCTTTCTCCCGGACAAACCCAGCTTGCCCAAGGAAGCGCTTCAGGCTAACCTACTCTTATCATTTGTGCATCCTGAGCATTTCAGGCTGTGAGGGTAATTATGGACACCCCTGTAAGCACTTTTAGAGATGAGACTGTCTCTTTTTTTGTCAATCTTTGGTCCAGGCTTGTCGATTTTATGCCCAATCTGCTGGCGGCGGTTTTCATCCTAATTCTGGGTTGGCTCGTGGCCACGGCGGTGGCCTTCGGCGTTCGGGGGCTGCTCAGGCGGACGCAGCTCGATAACCGCCTAGCTGCTTGGGTTTTGGGGCAAAAGCCTGGCGAGAAGCTGCCGCAAACGGAGCGCTGGGTGGCCGCTGCTGTTTACTGGATCATCCTGGCTTTTGTGTTGGTGGCGGTGCTGAATGCCCTACAGCTCCAGGCCGTCTCCGATCCGCTCAATCGGTTTTTAGGCGAAATCTTTGTCTATCTGCCGCGGCTGGGTGGATCCCTGGTGCTGCTGGTGGTGGGCTGGGCGGTGGCTACTGTTGCCCGCCTAGCGGTCATTCAGGGGCTGCGGCGCTTTAACTTAGACGAGCGGCTGGCTCAGCCTCTCCAACAGGAGAGCGCTGCCGGTGAGGTGGGTACAGAAGCGGCCACAGAAGGAACGGCTGCAAAGTCAGAGGGGGGGGCTGAGGTCGCTCCTTTTCTCTTGAATGAAGCTCTGGGTGACGCCCTCTACTGGTTGATTCTCTTGTTCTTTTTGCCGCTCATCCTGGATACGCTGAACCTGCGGGGGCCGCTGCAGCCGGTGCAAAACCTGCTGGATCAAATCCTGTCGATGGTGCCGCGCATTTTGGGAGCGCTCATCATCGGTGTGGTGGGCTGGTTTTTGGCCCGCATCGTGCGCGGCCTCATCTCCAATTTGCTGGCGGCAGCAGGAGCCAACCGCTTGGGGGCCCGCTTTGGCATTCCCCAGTTGGCCCAGATTGTCGGGACGGTGGCCTACATCTTGGTGTTGATCCCGGCGGTGATTGCGGCTCTCAATGCTCTGGAAATCCGGGCCATCTCGGATCCGGCGGTGGCGATGCTGGAGCAGGTGTTGCGGGCCATTCCCCGAATTGCAGGATCGGCTCTGATTCTGGCCGTCTTTTACTGGCTGGGGCAGTTTTTGGCCGGTTTGGTGACCCAGTTGCTGCAGGCGGTGGGCTTTGACCGCTTGGCTGCTGGCCTCGGCTTGCCCTTGGCCCCTGCTCCTGAAGCGCCTGCCGCTGAAGGGGAGTTGGTGAAGCAGCGCACCCCCTCTGAAATTGCCGGCCTGGTGGTCTGGGTGGGCGTGGTCTTGTTTGGGGCGGTGCCGGCGGTGGAGCTGTTGCAGTTTGCCGCTTTAACCGACATCGTGCAGGGGCTGTTGCTGATTTCCGGGCGGGTGCTCATCGGCGCCTTGGTGTTCGGGATCGGCCTTTACTTGGCCAATTTGGCCCATTCCATGATCAAGAGCTTGGGCAACCCCTCTGCAGGCGTGCTGGCGCAGGCGGCGCGGGTGGCCATCTTGGTTTTCGTCGGCGCCATGGCCTTACAACAGATGGGTGTAGCCACCGACATTGTGGTGCTGGCTTTTGGCCTGGTGCTGGGCGCGATTGCCGTCGCGGTGGCCTTGGCTTTTGGTTTGGGAGGTCGCGATGTGGCTGCCGAGCAGATCCGGCAGTGGCTGAAGCGGGAGTGAAAAGGCCAAATCTGCTAGAGGAATTGCTCTTCCTACCCAAAGAGAGCAGCGCTTCTTAAGGAGTGGCCATGCCACCCATCCGATGGCCCCCTCAAGGTTAACCCTGTTTTGCTTGCAAATGTACCCCGCCTGGCAAAACGCTCCGCGGGGTCTTGATTTAATTAATTAAGTTGAGACTTTTTGCTTTGGGTTTAAGCTGCCTCCGAAACTTTGGCCTCTTCTGGCGTTGCTTCCTGCACCACGATCTTGCCCCGGAACACCACATAGTTGTAGATGTTGTAGGACAAAATAACCGGGATCAAAAAGCCAATAAAGGTGAGCATAAACACCAGCGAACTGGGAGAAGCGGCTGCTTCGTAGATGGTGACGCTGGGAGGAATAATGTTGGGGAAAACCATAAACCCCAAGCCGATAAAAGAAAGGGCAAAGACTAAAAAAGTATAAACCAAAACGCTATTTTCTTCTCGCCGCCGCAGGCTGCGCAGCAACAGAGCCACCAACAAAAGTCCCAAAACGGGGATGGCAGCAAAGATATAGAAAAGAGGAGGCGAGAAAAGCTGAGCGCGCGCCTGCTCCGACATGATGGGGGTGCTAATGGTGATAAACACTGCCCCCAGCAATGTTGTCCAGGTGGCGATGGTTGCTGTCTTGTAGTAGGTTTTCTGCAGCTCGCCGGTGGTCTTAACGATCAGATAGGCCGAGCCGATTAACACGTAGCCCTGGATCAAGGTAAGAGCCACCAACACCGTGCGCCAGGTCAGCCAATCCCAAGGGCTGCCGGCAAAGTGGCCGGCTTCGTCGACGCGGATCCCTTCGAAGACGCTGCCCAAGGCAAACCCCTGGCCCAAGGCCGCCAAAAAGCTGCCCACCCCGAAGGCAATGTTCCACACCAGCTTGTTGTCGGCGTTCTCCCGAAACTCGAAAGAGACAGCCCGCAAGATCAGGCCCACCACCATGATCACCAGCGGAATGTAGAGAGCGTTGAGAATGGTGGCGTAGGCAAGGGGAAAGGCTCCAAATAAGGATCCCCCCATCAACACCAGCCAGGTCTCGTTGGCATCCCAGACATTGCCCAGGCTGGTCATGAGAATGCTGCGGCGGGTCTCGCTAGAAGCCGTCAGGGAGAGGATGCCAACCCCCAAGTCAAATCCATCTAGCAGAACATAGAGGAAGAGAAAGAGACCGAGGATAAAAAACCAGACTTGCGGTAAAAACTGCTGTAAAGGCTCGAAAGATTCCATCGTCGTTCTCTGTAGTTTATTTCCGACCAGTTCGAGACATGATCCCCCTCACCCGCAGCCCCTCTCCCTCTGGGAGAGGGGAGTTGGAAATCGACAAGTGGCTTGGCTGCTGTTCGATGAGGAGCCTGCGGTGTTGTCTGGGTTCTGTTGGGGCTGCACCGGTGCTAGCGAGCTTCTGCAGGACGGCGATCCGGCTCGTGGCGGGCAGGCTCGATCACCATCACCGGCTGGGTTGCCGGAACGGGGGCAGGCAGCTCCAGGTCAGGCCCTCTGCGGATGATGCGGCTGCCAAAGTAAAGGGCAGCCACGAAAAACACCGTATACAAAGCAGTCAGGCCGACCAAAGAAAACAGCACCTCTCCCGGCGGCAGCGGCGAAACGGATTCCGCGGTGCGCAGTTGTCCATACACAATCCAGGGCTGCCGGCCCACGCAGCGGACGATCCAACCGGTCTCCACGGCAATGTATCCCAGGGGTGCGGCGAAGACCCAAGCCCACATCAGCCACTTCTGCTGGGAGAGGGCCTCCGCCGACAGCTTGCCCCTCAACCACTGGATCAAGGTAACCCCCATAAGCCCGGCCAGAAACAGGCCAATGGCCACCATTGTCCTAAAGGAGTAGTAGATGAGGCCAATCATGTGAGGACGATTTTGGGGATCCCAAGCTTTCAGGCCCTGCACCGGTCGATCCAGCCTGGGCTTAAACTCCAGCAGATAGCCCAGCGCACCGGGGATCTTCACCTCCCACTCGTTGCGCTCTTCTCGGTCGTTGGGCAGGGCTAACAGGCTCCAATCGGCTCGTTCGCCGGCGGGGATCGTCTCCCACTGGGCCTCCATGGCCGCCAGCTTGGCCGGTTGATAGCGATACACTTGCTCCGCGCTCAAGTGGCCGATAAACACCTGCAAAGGGGCCACCACCAGAGCCATTGCCAAGACCACTTTGAGGGAACGGGAAAAAAACTCGCTGTGCCGCCGCTTGAGAATGTACCAGGCGCTGATGCCACCAATTACAAACAAAGAGGTCTCCAAAGTGGCAAAAAACATGTGCAGAAAGCTATTGACCATGAAGGGATTGACAATGGCTTGCAGGTAGTCGCGCACCACAAACTTTCCATTGACAAATACTCCCCCTGCCGGCGTCTGTAGCCAAGAGTTGGCCGTCAGGATCCAAAAGGTAGAGAGGTTGGCGCCGAAGGCCACCAGGATTGTCGAGATCCAGTGAATCACCGGCGGCACCCGCTCCCAGCCAAAGAGCATGATCCCCAAAAAGCTGGCCTCCAGCATAAAGGCCATCGTGCCCTCAAACCCAAGGACGGTTCCAAAGAAGTCGCCCACCGCCTCAGAAAAAGGGGCCCAGTTCATGCCAAATTGAAAGGCCATCGGCAACCCTGAGGCCACGCCGATGCCAAAGTTCAACACATAGATCTTTGACCAGAAACGAGCGTGGCGATAGTAATCTAGATTGCGGGTTTTTAGCCAAAGGCCCTCTATAACAACAAGATAAATAGCCAGTCCCGTTGTTAAAACCGGCCATAGCATATGGAAAATGGCCGTGAGGGCAAACTGTAGTCGAGAAAGTGCGACGGTGTCTAGAAACATGATTGGCACCCAGTTTGGATGGATAAACTCAACTTTTCCCAACCCTCTCTGCTGCAGTTTGTGCAGGCACGCCTCTAGGTATGTTCGCTGCAGACATCCGTACCCATTTGGATGAGGTCGGGAAGGCTATCTTTTTTGTTCCTCCTAGGATTGCATCTTGACCAAGATCAGCGATGGGCTGCTCGACTCTAAAGGTTAACTTTAGGATCTTGGAAGAAGGGGTTTTCTTCGTGTAAAGCAGACTACAGGATAAAGAGGGTTCTGAACTCTGGGGATCCGCAATCCCGAAATGGCCCGTTGAGGGGCGGGGATAACGCCATGCAAATTTCCCTCAGGGCCTGCCAGAATTGGGATCCCGGCTTGTTGGAGATCCCAGTTGGCAGTGGGGGGTGGAAGATGTCGTTTGTCCCGCTGGTGCGCTTTCTCGCCCAATCCGGCTTGGTACAAGAGTTGGCCGCCCGCTTGAGATCGCGGCGACAGGCAGCCATTCAAGGGGCAGGGCGGATCGCCAAGGGGTTGATGGCCTCGGCTTTGGCCCAGCAGGAGGGGAGATCCCTGCTGGTGGTGACTGCCACTTTGGAAGAAGCAGGCCGCTGGACGGCGCAACTGGAGGGCATGGGCTGGGAGAGCGTGTACCTTTATCCCACTTCTGAGGCTTCCCCCTATGAGCCGTTTGACCTGGAGCCGGAACTGGTGTGGGGACAATTGCAGGTGCTGGCCGATTGTCTCCAGGGCAGAAAGGGCATGGCCGTTGTGGCCACGGAGCGGGCCTTACAACCCCATCTTCCCCCCCCAGAGGTGTTTCAGGCCTTCTGCCTCAAGCTGGAACCTGGCCTGGAGCTGTCGCCGCAGCAGTTGGGGCAGCAGTTGGCCCGGCTGGGCTACCAGCGGGTAAGCCTGGTGGAAAGCGAGGGGCAGTGGAGCCAAAGGGGCGATATTCTCGACATTTTCCCGGTGGCCTGCGAGTGGCCGGTGCGCCTGGAGTGGTTTGGCAATGAGCTGGAACGGCTGCGGGAGTTCGACCCGGTAAGCCAGCGCTCCCAAGATGGGATCCCTTCTGTCTGGCTGACCCCCACCGGCTATGGGCCCATGCTCTGGCCAGCGCTGCAGGAAAAGATGGAGCAGCTCTCCCCCGCCCTGCGGCAGCAGGGATCGCCTCCCCCAGAAGGCCTGCGCCGTTTTCTCGGCCTGCTCTACGATCCACCGGCCAACCTGCTGAGCTACTTGGATCCCAATACCTTGATCCTGATCGACGAGCCGGAGCAGTGCCAGGCCCACAGCCGGCAGTGGCTAGCCCACGCCCAGGAGCAGTGGCAATTGGCCCAGGCTGCTGAGCCGGCTCTAGTGCCCTTCCACCGCCCCTTTGATCTTGAGGCCGCTGAGTGGGATCCCTTCCCCCGCCTGTTGGTCCGTGCCTTTGCCCCTGCTGGCGAGGGGGAAGCTGTCCTCGACCTCAAAAGCCGGCCTGTCCCTGCCACTCCCCACCAGTTTGGATCCCTGGCCAAAACCCTGCGCGAGTACCGCAAGCAACACTTGCAGGTGTGGATTCTCTCCGCCCAGCCCTCCCGCGCCGTGGCTCTGCTGCAGGAACACGACTGCCCGGCCCAGTACGTGCCCAACCCCAAAGATTTTCCGACTATCGAGCGCCAGCTCCAGTCCTACACGCCGGTGGCCCTGAAGTACTCCGGCCTAGCGGATCTGGAGGGGTTTCTCCTGCCCACGCTGGGGTGGGTGGTGCTGACCGACCGCGAGTTTTTCGGCCAGCACAGCCTGGCCACCCCCACCTATGTGCGCAAGCGCCGCCAGGCCAGCTCCCGCCAGGTGGATCCCAACCTGCTCAAGCCGGGGGATTTTGTTGTTCACAGGGCCCATGGCATTGGCCAGTTCCTGCGGCTGGAAAGCCTCACCATCGGCGGCGAAACCCGAGAATATCTGGTCATTCAATACAGCGATGGCCTGCTGCGGGTGGCTGCCGACCAGGTCAACTCCCTCTCCCGCTACCGGGCCGGCGGCGATGGCCCCCCCGCGCTGCACAAAATGTCCGGCAGCACCTGGGAAAAGACCAAGCAAAAAGTTAAAAAGAGCCTGCAAAAAGTGGCCCTTGACCTGTTGGAACTCTATGCCAAGCGTGCCCAACAGGAGGGCTATGCCTTCCCGCTCGATTCTCCTTGGCAACAGGAGCTGGAAGACTCTTTTCCCTATCCTCTGACACCGGATCAAATTCGCGCCGTCCAGGAGATCAAGCGGGATATGGAGTCTCCCCGCCCCATGGATCGGCTGCTGTGCGGGGATGTGGGTTTTGGCAAAACGGAAGTGGCCATCCGTGCCATTTTTAAAGCCGTAACCGCCGGCAAACAAGTAGCTCTTTTGGCGCCAACCACCATTCTCACCCAGCAGCACTACCACACTCTCAAAGAGCGCTTTGCCCCCTATCCCATTCAAGTGGGCTTACTCAACCGCTTCCGCACTCCCGACGAGAAAAAAGAGATCCTGGCCCGCCTCAAAAGTGGTGAACTGGATGTCATTGTGGGCACCCACCAGCTTTTAGGCAAGGATGTACAGTTTCGCGATTTAGGCCTTTTGGTCATCGACGAAGAACAGCGCTTCGGCGTCAACCAAAAAGAGAAAATTAAACTCCTCAAAACCCAGGTGGACGTGCTCACCCTTACGGCTACCCCCATTCCCCGCACGCTGTATATGGCCTTGTCGGGGTTGAGGGAAATGAGCTTGATCCAAACTCCCCCGCCCTCGCGGCGCCCGATTAAAACTCACCTCTCCCCCTACAATCCTGAGGTCATTCGCACGGCTATCCGCCAAGAGTTGGATCGCGGCGGGCAAGTCTTTTATGTTGTCAACCGCATTGAAGGGATCGAAGAGACCAGCGCCAAATTGCGGGAATGGGTGCCCGGCGCCCGCATTGCCATTGCCCATGGGCAAATGCCGGAAGGAGAGCTGGAAGCGACGATGCTGGCTTTTAACAACGGGGAAATCGATATCCTGGTCTGCACCACCATTATTGAGTCGGGTTTGGATATTCCCCGTGTCAACACCATTTTGATCGAAAATGCCCAGGAGTTTGGTCTGGCTCAGCTTTACCAATTGCGAGGGCGGGTGGGCCGGGCTGGGATCCAAGCCCATGCTTGGCTGTTCTACCGAGAAGATGGCATCCTCACCGAAGAGGCCCGCAAACGCCTGCAGGCCATTCAGGAATTTACCCAACTGGGATCTGGGTATCAATTGGCGATGCGGGATATGGAGATTCGCGGCATTGGCAACCTGTTGGGCACGCAGCAATCGGGGCAGGTCAATGCTGTGGGCTTCGATCTTTATTTGGAGATGCTGCAAGAGGCCATTCGCGAAATTCGTGGCCAAGAGATCCCGCAGGTGGAAGATACGCAAATCGACCTCAATGTCACCGCCATGATCCCGCAAAGCTATATCCCCGACGAAGATCAAAAGATGCAGGCCTATCGCCAATTGGCTGCTGCCGGCTCTCGGGTCGAGCTGTTGCAAATTGCCCAGGAATGGCAGGATCGCTTTGGCCCCCTGCCCAGGCCTACCCAGGAGCTGCTGCGGGTGATGGAGCTGAAGATTTTGGCCCGCAGGCTGGGCTTTTCCCGTATCAGGCCGGCCAAGGAGCATGTGCTTCTGGAAACTCCCATGGAGGAGCCCGCCTGGAACCGCCTCAAGGAAGCGCTGCCCACTCACCTACAGCCTCGCTTTGTTTACCAGCCGGGCAAGGTGACGGTGCGGGGCCTGGGGATGGTGCCTGCGGCGCAGCAACTGGAGAACCTTTTGCAGTGGCTGGACAAAATGAGCTTAGCCCTGAGCCGGATAGAGGCCGGGCTCCCAACAGCCACTTAGTCCTGGGTCCTGGCTGCGGGGCGGGGCTTCTGCTGTGAGAAACTGGGATGGGTGCCCGGCCTTCCTCGGGTTGGACTTTTGCACTCCCCGTTGCCTTGCCTCATGAAAGTCCTCGAAGCTCACCACCTCCAGAAAACCTACCGGCAGGGGGGCAAGCAGGTGCGGGCGGTGGTGGATGTCTCTCTGACGCTGGCGGCAGGGGAGATCCTGGCTTTCTTGGGGCCCAATGGAGCCGGCAAGACCACCACCATCAAGATGATTGCTGGGCTGATCCAGCCGGATGCCGGCACGGTGCGCATCCTGGGACGGGATCCCCACGCCGATGCGGGTGCGCTGGCCCAGGTGGGGGCGGTGCTGGAAGGCAACCGCAACCTCTACTGGCGGCTCACCCCCCTGCAAAACTTAGAGTATTTTGGCGTGCTGCGGGGGCTATCCCCCAGAACGGCTCGCCAACGGGGGCTGGAGCTGCTGGAGACCTTTGGCCTGCTGGAAAAACGGGATGTTGCCGTGCAAACCCTTTCGCGGGGTATGCAGCAGAAGGTGGCCATTGCTGTTGCCCTGCTGCACCAGCCGGTTCTGCTGTTGCTGGATGAACCCACCTTGGGGCTGGATGTGGAAGCGGCGCAAGCGGTGAAATCCTTGATCCGCCAAATTGCCGCTGCAGGTCGGGCCATTCTCCTCACCACCCACCAACTGGAGATGGCCGAGGCCCTCTCAGACCAAGTGGCCGTGATCGAGGGGGGGAGAATCCTCTGCCAGGCCCCCACGCAGGAGCTGATCCGGCGCTTTGCCGGCGCAGCCGGTACTTATCGGATTGAGTTGGAACAAGACCTCGATCCCAGCCGGGCGGAGCGCCTGCTCCAGCAAGGGGTGGAGATTCTCGGCTTCCATCAGTTGCGCTTTGGCGGCTCTTCAGAGGCGTTGTATCAGGTGCTGGAGATCCTCAAGCCCTTGCCCCTGCTTAGCATTAAGCGAGAGGAAGCGGATCTCACCCACATTTTTCTCAAGCTCTTAAAAAGAGGGGATGGGCGAGGATGATGCAGGCGATACACCTGTTTTGGGCCGAGCTGAAGCGGGCCTGGATCCAGTACATCCGCTATCCGGCAGAAGCCCTGGGCGGGATCTTAATTACCACCTTTTTCTTCTATGCCCTCTTTGCCGGCGCTCAGTATGTGGCGGGGCCGGCCTCCCAATTTGGCGAACGGCTGGACGCGGTGGTGATCGGCTATGTGCTCTGGACGCTGGTCATTTTTGTGGTGAACGATATTGCCCTCAACCTGCAAGTAGAAGCCCAGACAGGCACCTTGGAGCAGGTGTTGCTCTCGCCCTTTTCGGCGGCCACCCTGTTTTTGGCGCGGGCCTGCGCCAGCTTGGTGTTGCGCTTTTCCGTCGTCGCCGTTATTTTGGGCGTCATTTTGCTGTTGACAGGCAGCCGGCTGCGCTTTCCTCCCACTCTGTTGTTGCCACTCTTGAGCGTGGTGCTGGGGGCCTATGGCTTCTCGTTTTTGCTGGGATCCGCCGCCTTGATTTGGAAGCGCATCCAACAACTGCTGATCCTCAGCCAATTCGGCCTGCTCTTTCTCCTGGCCACCCCCACGGAAGAGTGGTCGGGATCCCTGAAGTGGCTGGGGCAGATGCTGCCCATGACGGCAGGGGCCGGCTTGCTGCGGGATCTGATGGTGCGGGAGGCGGGCTTGGATCCCCTGCGGCTGCTCATGGCTCTGGCCAGCGGCCTTTTCTACTTCGGGCTGGGCCTGCTGGCCTTTCGCCGGGCGATGCAACTGGCCAAACAGCGGGGCATCTTGGGATCCCAGTAGGACGTTGTCAGAGGGAGCGCCGGTCGCCAGGGGAGCGCAACAGGTGAGGGAAGTGGTACTCCACTGCGCCGGTAGCCAAGTTGTTCTCGGGAGAAGCGATGCCCCGCCGGCTCAGCTCTCGCAGCGCTTTTTCAATCTCGTCAAAGTCAGCAGGCAGCTCAATGGCGACTTCGGAGAGGGTGAGGATCCCTTGTCGCTGCTGCGCCAGCCGCAGGATCTCCCGCATCAAAGCCTGACCCTTCAAAGGCTGAGGCGGGGCCGAGACGGCTTTTGCGGGAGCCGGAGAGGGCCGCACTCCTTGCAGGACGGCCAGCTTGAAGTTGTAATCTTCCACCATGCCCGGGATCAGAAACAGGTCGATCAACTGGCCAAAGCCCAACAGGCCGAAGGTCAAAAGCCAGAGAATGCCCGTCACGGTTTTGCCCAGATAGAGGCGATGGACGCCACAGATCCCGAATATGCCCAGCGCCCAAAGGATGTAGGTGGTGCCGACAGATTTGGGCTCGGCAGGGGGCAGTAGGTAGCGAGAACTCATCGTTTTTCTCCGAGAGACCCCACGCTACGGCGCAGCAGGGGAGGGACAGAAGGCTTGGCGACGAGGCTCAATGTCCCAGAGCCAAGCGTATAGGTATACGATAGCTTCACTTCGCTGCGCCATCAGGTGAGGCTGGCCTGCTGTTGCCGCTTTCACCAACGTCGGCTAGGTGGATGAGAAAGGCTGCAAAAAAACTT
This sequence comes from Synechococcus sp. H55.10, assembly GCF_047502715.1. NCBI lineage: Bacteria > Bacillati > Cyanobacteriota > Cyanophyceae > Synechococcales > Synechococcaceae > Synechococcus > Synechococcus sp. H55.10. Next base: position 9,347 of record NZ_JANSJJ010000011.1, on the reverse strand, counting down.
AAGGCCACTTTCCCGCTGTGGGATAAGACCCCCTACAGTGGATAAAGAACGATGATTGAGTTTTGCTATGTCCAAAAGCGGCGTGCTCCTGCTGAACTTGGGGGGACCAGAGACCCAGGCCGATGTGCAGCCCTTTCTCTACAACCTATTTGCTGATCCCGAGCTGATCCGCCTGCCGTTTCCCTTCTTGCAGGGGGCTTTTGCCTGGGCCATCTCCGCGCTGCGGGCCGCAAAATCCCGGCGTAACTACGCAGCCATTGGGGGAGGATCCCCCTTGCGGCGCATCACAGCCGAGCAAGCGCGAGAACTGCAGGCCCACCTGGTGGCCGAGGGCTACGACGTGCCGGTGTATGTGGCCATGCGCTACTGGCACCCGCTCATCGAGTCGGTGGTGCAGCAGATCAAGTCGGATGGGATCACCCGCCTGGTGGTGCTGCCGCTCTACCCGCAGTATTCCATCAGCACGACCGGCTCCAGCTTTAAGCTGCTGGATCGGCTCTGGGCCGAAGACCCGCAGCTGGGCCGCATCGAGCGCTGCCAGATCAGCTCTTGGTACGATCAGCCTCAGTACGTGCAGGCGATGGCAGGAGCCATTCGGGAACAATTGGATCGGTTTGCCGATCCCGAAAGGGTGCATGTGCTGTTTAGCGCTCACGGCATTCCCGAAAGCTATGTCACCCAGGCCGGGGATCCCTACCAACAGGAAATGGAAGCTTGTGTGCGGCTGATCTGGCAGCAGGTGGAGCGCCCCAATGACCACACCCTCTCCTACCAAAGCCGGGTGGGTTCGGTGCGGTGGCTGCAACCCTATACCGAACGGGTTATCCCGGAGCTGGGAGCGCGCGGGGTGAAGCAGTTGCTGGTGGTGCCGATTAGCTTTGTGTCGGAGCACATCGAGACCCTGCAGGAGATCGACATCGAGTATCGGGAGCTGGCCCACCAGGTTGGGATCGCCGATTTTCGCCGGGTGCCCGCCCTAAATGCCGACCCGCTGTTCATTGCCGGCTTGGCGGCGCTGGTGCGGCCTTATTTGCTCACCTCGGGCTTGGCCGCTCCTGCCTTTGTGCCTGCGGCTGTGGCTCACTCTGTTCTCGAGCCCTGAGCCAGACTAGGGTAAAGCAACAGAACTACCCCACGCGGTTGCAATGCTGATTTCCGGTGCCTTGGTTAGCGTGGCTACCCCGGATTTACCCCGTCTACAGCACTTCTATCAGGCTCTCTTGGGGATCCCTCCTCAAGCTCAGCTCCCAACCGAGGGGGAGCCGGTGTATGTGGAGTTTCGTCTCCCAGGGTTGCGGCTGGGCCTTTATGGCAGCCGTCACCCCAACTTTGCTGCTCAAGCCGGGGCGATGAGCCTCTGCTTGCAGGTGCAGGATTTACAGGGATCCCTGACAACGCTGGAGGGGCTGTCGAAAACTTACCGGCTCTCCATCTCCCCCCTGCGGCAAGCTTTTCACGGACAGGAGGTGGATTTTCAGGATCCCGATGGCAACCGGATTGTGTTGCACCAGCCTTCTGCGGCTGTTTGGGAAGTGATGGCCTGGGAGGGCTAGATCTGCCACAGGTAGATGGTGTAGGTGTTGATGACATCCGATACGGTGGTGGTGGCGGTGGGGGGCCAATCTCCCATGTCGAAGGAATGGGTAACCAAGCGGGCGCCAGGCCGGAGCTGTGAGCGCAACTTGTCTCGGATCAGCAGGTGGGAGCGGGGCAGCAAATAACAGCTCACCACTGTCGCCGGGGCTAAGTCCAAATTAAGCAAATCCTGCTGGAGAAAGATGACTCGATCCTGAACTTGGGCTTCTTGGGCCCGCTGTTGGGCTTCCAGGATGCGCTCCGGGTCGATATCCACCCCCACACCCCGCGTGCCAAAGCGCTGTGCCGCTCGAATGAGGATGCGGCCATCCCCACAGCCCAAGTCGTACAGCACATCTTCGCGCCCCACCTGGGCCAAATCCAGCATGGCATCGACAACCGAGGGCAAGGTGCGCACATAAGGAGCCAAGCTGAGCCGGTTGGGCTGGCCGTGGAAGAAGGGATCCCTGCCGAGCAAGTTGTGGTTCAGCTTGGGCTTGAAACCGCGAGGTGCTGAGGGTTGATCCCGAGAAGAGCGCTTTTTTCTATTCATCAAATATATTTTGATCGGTGTTCCCATTAGTCTAGCAATCTATTGCAGTACCGAGGCTCCGGCATTTTACTGGATGGGAAAGCACCGTCAATCGCCTTGGCCCAAACACTTTAAAAAATATCAAAAAATATCTTGATTCAACAACTTGGCCAGGCGTTCCAGCCCCTTTTTGACCTGGCGGGAAACAGTAACGGCGCTGATCCCCAGCCGCTCTGCCGTTTCTTTTTGGGTGAGGTCGTAGAAGAAGACAAATTCCAAAATCTGGCGGGTGCGTTCTTCCAGCTTGGCTAAGGCATGTTGCAGACGGATGCGGTCTTCTTCGGCCAGTTGAAAACTGCGATAGCGTTGATCTGGAACGACCTCGCCTAGAGCAACGCTATCTTCCCCGGTTTGAATGGGGGCATCAAGGCTGAGCAAAAGGCTATTTTGTTGAGCCAGTTCCATCTCTCGCCATTCCCGGTCCGTCAGTTGCAAAGCTTCTCTCACCTCGGCCTCAGAGGGGGGACGGCCCAACTCTTGCCGCAGGCGCGCAATCACCTTCTTGGCTTGCCGCTGCAGAGTCGTCCAGCGACGTGGGATCCGCAAGGTGGAGCTTTTGTCCCGCAAGTAGTGTTGAATTTCTCCGCGAATGTAGGGCATGGCGAAGGAGCTGAAGGCCAGGCCACGGGTAATATCAAAGCGTTCAATGGCTTGAATCAAACCCAAGCAGCCGATTTGTACCAAGTCATCGTACCCCTCATTGCATTGGTTACTCCAGTGATGGGCTTCTTTGCGCACCAAGCCCAGGTTCATTTCCACCAGCCGGTTGCGCAGGGCCGGATCCCGAGTCTGGTGGTACAGTCGCAACAGTGCAGCGGTTTGGGCTTTAACATCTTCATGTTTGGATGCCATAGACGCACCCACAGCTCGGGATCCAGTATCGCCAATACTAGCTTTAGTCAAAGATAGGGGAGCCGCGGCTGTCGATGGCGTTGGCGGGTCGGAGTCGTCGAGAGAAGGCGGTTGAGGAGCCGTTAGCATAGACAACCAACTTAGAGACAGGGGATACTAGGCGCCACCCATTTTCTCCGGGCCAGACTTCCGCTGCACCCAACCGCGAAGAAGCTTGCAGGCAGACAGTATCAGGTTGTGTCCATGAAAATGCTACCAGATGTTAACAAGAACACAACTTGCCCCCGAGATCTGCCAGGAGCTGGAGTGTTCTCAGTTTGCTCAGGTTTTTCGCTGTAAGCAACAGCATCTCTACGGAAAATCAGCGGGTTTCCTCTGCATTGGGCGGAGCCACCAGATTGCTGTTGCCGGCCCATCCTCTGGAACTCAGGGCGCAGACGATGAGCAACTAAAGTTGCTTACGGGCTTTTCCGCCCCGCACGAAATACGGAGCTACCAAGCTATCCCTCTGTGTCGGTTCCAAGGCCGGAGAGGGCTGTCAGGAAGGCCGTAAAGCTCGGCTCACTGCGAATGAGGTCGAAATAGGGCTCAGAGGAGAGCAAGGGGCGGTAGCGCTCCGGCTGCAGGCGCAGGGCTTGCTCCAAGGCTTGCAGAGCCTGGGGCACCTGACCTTCCCAGGCGCAGCAGCAGGCTTTGGCGTAGTGGGCCTCGGCATCTTCGGGATCCATCTGCAGGGCCCGGTCAAAACTCTGGATGGCCAGCCCGTAGAGGTTCAAGTCCATCAGCACCAGGCCGCGCTGCACCCAGATCTGAGGGCGCTGGGGATCCTGGGCCAGGGCGCGGTCGTAGCTGTTGAGAGCTTCCATCCAGTTGCCCAGGCGGTGGTGGGCAAGGGCGTGGCCGGCCCAGAGGGAAGCCGATGCGGATCCCAGTTGCAGGGCCCGTTCATAGCTGGCCAGGGCCTCGGCGTAGCGCTCCAGGTGCACTAGGGCCAGCCCGCGACTTTGCCAGACCTGGGGATTGCTGGGGTTAATGGCCAGGGCTTTGTCGTAGCTAGCTAGGGATCCCTGCCACTGCCCCAGCGAGGCCAAGGTTAGCCCGTGCAGATACCACGTTTCCGAGCTATCGGGGCGGAAGGTGAGAATCTGCTCGTAGGCGCGCAGGGCCTCTTGGTAGCGGCCCAGTTGCCGCAGTGTGTTGGCCTGGTTAAAGCGGGCCTCAAAAAAATCCGGCTTTAGGTGCAAAGCCCGCTCGTAGCTGGCCAGCGCTTCCTGGTGACGGCCGAGATCGTCCAGTAGAGAGCCGCGGTTGTTCCAGGCTTCGGGAAAATCTGGCTTTAGCTCCAGGGCACGATCGTAGCTGGCCAGGGCAGCTTGGGCCTGCCCCAGGTGGTCGAGGGTGGTGGCGCGGTTGTACCAGGCAATGGGATCCTGGGGCCGATCTGCCACCGCCTGTTCGAAGGGCTGCAGTTGGGCCCCCTGTTCCACCGTAAGGGCAGAGAGGTCAACCGCCGTTGCCGGCCAAACAGTTGTCGAGTCTGGGGGAGCAGCCTGCTGCTGTCGTCGCAGCCACCAGGCCCAGCCGCCGGCCAAGAGCAACAGGCCCACCCCCAGCAGCAGCACACCCACATCGCTCGGAGCAATCGCAAACGGCATGACCCACTTCCTCGCCGCGCGACTTTACATCATCACCAAAAACGGCAGGGGATCGCTGGGCCCTGCCGGCGAGATCAGCTCGATGCGTTTTTCGCCAGGGTAGGTGCTGGGATCGATCTCAAAAGTTACGGTCAGTGCCTCGGCAGTGGCCTGCACCGGCCCTTGGGAGCGCCCCAAGGGATCCCCGAAGCTAACCCGGATCCCTTTGCCCGCCGGGCTGACGCGGATCTCCGTCACTTGATCCAGATGGGATCCCTCCAGTGTACAGACGATAACATCGCCCACAAAGGCTTCCAGAGGCCATCCCCGCCGTACCTGCGGTCTTGACATGCTCGCCCCACTCCTTGGTTATCGACGTTGCCCTTGGATCCCTTGGCCCTGCTGCGTCGCCCGCGGTCTTGGATCCGCTAACGCCAAGCTCAGGGCTATCGAGAAGGGCTACCTGATGTTTAGCCCAAAGTTCCCGGCATGACAAATGGCCGCTGACCCTGCGGGAACAGCCCCAATCCAGCCCTCTTCCAAACCCGAGGAATCGGGGACGGTCAGCGTGGCCGTTCCCCGCACCAACCAATCGGAAGAGGAACCAACGCTCACCAGCCGCGGCACCTCTTCCAGGCTATCGGCCACGGCAAACAGCACCCGCCCTCGCGCCTGGGGATCCCAGCCCAGCAGCTCGGCATATCCCAGGGCCGGCGGTGGCTCCCAAACCTGTACCGGCGGGATCCCGGTCGAGTCGGTGGGCAAGGGCCAGATCACCGCCCGATCCCAGCTCAAATCGGTTTGGAACCAGCCTTCGTACTCCCGCGCCAGCAGAGTGTTGTCCTGCCAGGCCAGAGGCAGGATCATGGCAAAATCCAAGGGCTCGGCGGGGTCATACACAGACGCTGAAGCTTGATAGATCACTTGCAAGGCTTGGGTACGAGTGTTCTTGGCAAACAACACACTGGTCAACCGACTGGCCTGAGGGGTGGCCACCAAATCCAGCCGCGTGTACACCTGCCACTGCGGATCCGGTGCCGGCAGAGGCCGGCTGCGCAGCAGGCCAATCAGCGTACACTGCCGTTGCCGCGCCTGCTCCTGCAGGGCATACACCCACTCCCACGGCACGGCCAGCGGCGGAGAAGGGATCCCCTCCGCAGCCGCCATCGTCGCCAACAGCAGGGATCCCATGGCCGCAGACAGAGCCCCTCTCCACCACCGCCCCTTTCGCCAGACAGAAGCTGCCATCGTCACCCAACCTGCGGCCAGGCCAAACTCTCTAGCTCCCCTCGGCCAAGCGCAGTTGCACCGAGCGGCCATGGGCGGGCAGCCCCTCCGCTTGTGCCAGAGCTTGGATCGCGCCAGCCACCTCCTGCAAAGCTGCCGAGCCGTATTGGATCAGGCTGGAGTACTTCAGGAAGGTCTCTACCCCTAGAGCTGAGGCGTAGCGAGCCGCCCCCGCCGTGGGCAAGGTGTGGTTGGGCCCGGCCAGGTAGTCCCCCACCGCCTCTGGAGTGTAGTGCCCCAGGAAGATTGCCCCCGCATGGCGAATGGGATCCAGCAGGGCCCAGGGATCCGCCACCTGCAGCTCCAGGTGCTCCGGCGCAAACTGGTTGGACAAGTTGACTGCTGTCGCCAGATCCGGCACCACGGCGATGAGCCCGTAGTTGGCCACCGCCTTTTCCACCATCAGGCGATTGGGGTGGGTCTCCAGTTGGGCCGCCACCGCCTGCTGCACCTGTTGGGCCAACTGGAGATCGGGGGTGAGGAGAACGGCCGCCGCCAGGGGATCATGCTCGGCCTGGGCCAGAAGATCGGCGGCAACATAGAGGGGATTGGCGCTCTCGTCGGCGATGATCAACACCTCGGAAGGCCCTGCCAGCGAGTCGATCCCCACCGTGCCGTACACCAGCTTCTTGGCCAAAGTCACGTAAATGTTGCCGGGGCCGGTGATTACATCCACCTTGGGGATGGTCTCGGTGCCATAGGCCAGCGCCGCAATGGCCTGGGCCCCGCCGACGCGATAGATGGTGTGGATGCCCACTTCTTGGGCGGCCACCAAAATAGCCGGGCTGATCCCCTTGCCCCCCAGCCCGTCCGATCCCGGTGGGGTCACCATGACAATCTCGGGCACCCCCGCCACCTTGGCCGGAATGGCGTTCATCAACACGGTGCTGGGATAGGCGGCCCGCCCTCCTGGAATGTAGAGGCCGGCGCGGTCCACGGGGCGGTACTGCTTGCCCAAGACGATCTCAGGGCCGGGAAAGCTCACCCAACTGCTGGGCACCCGCTGCCGGTGAAAGGCTTCAATGCGCTGTTTGGCCAGGCGCAGGGCCGATAGCAGTTGCGGCGATACCGCCTGGTAGGCCGCCTCCAGCTCCGCCCCCGAGACCTTCAGCTCCGCCACGCTCAACTCCACCTGGTCAAACTCAGCCGTGTAGGCCAGTAGAGCGCGATCCCCCTGACGGCGCACTGCTTGCAGGATCTCCCGCACAGTGGCCTCACGGTGCAGGTTCTGGTCAGCCTGAGTGCGCTCCGAGATCCGTCTAAGCTCGGCTTCAGCCTCGGTTAGCTGGGTGACGATTCTCAGCATGGCAACTCCTTCGCCTAGCGTGCCGTAAGCAGATGGTAGCGAGGGATCCGGTGGCATCGCGGTAGCAAAGCAGATCCTCACTCCACCGGTTCGTGGTGGCCAGAGGAGCCATCCTCGGTCAGGGATCCCGTCTGCACCTGGGGTGATCTGCTATGGTCATAGCTTAGCCTGGATTTTCCGCGGCCAAGAACCGGCCATGGCGCTTTGAGGACGCTGTTTGAAAAGCAGCTTCCTCTGCTTTTACCAGCGCAATTCAGCCGATTTGATTAAATTGCGAAAGTCGTGGATCACCTCTTCGCAGCGGCGGAAAAAAGCCAGTACCCAGTCCCGCAGCACCTTTTGTTGAGATTCGTCCAGCTCCTTGAGGGTGCCCCGGTAGTGGATTTGGCCGCTGCGCTCGATCTCGAACTGGTTGAGCCACTCGGCTGAGGATCCCTGGCGTTCCACCACTTCCTGCCGCGCTGCCTTCCAATAGTTGACGATCACTGCCTTGCCCAAATAGCCGCTTGTGATCTGGCAGAGGCGATTGAGAGATTGCACAAAGACATCCATCTGCATGCGGCTGCCTGTCGCTGCCGGCTGGGTCGCCTCCTCCCTTGGTGTGGGCTTGCCTTCTGCTAGGGTGGAGCTGGGTTGGGTGGGGTTCCGGACGGCCTCCGCCTGGCTGGTCAACAGGCGAAAGGTGGCCAGGCCCTTCGGCGTATCCTGTTGCAGCTCGGCTCGCAGGCGGTTGACGGCCAAGGTGTAGACCGGCATCACCAGCTCGTCATTGACCGCCACCAGCAACACCCACTCCGGCCCTAAGGGGTAGACAAAGACTCGTTGCTCGGCAAACTGAAAGTCAAAGTAGTCAAGGCCTGGGGGCATGGTCTGCAAAACCTGAAACAGCCCTTCGGCAAGGGCCTGCTGCTGCCGGCTGTCCAAGTTCTGAAAAGAGCGGTAGAAAAAAGGGCGGCCTGTCCGACTCAGGAGCGCCACCCCCATCACCCCCCGGATGGACAAAAAACTCTCGAGTGTTTCCTTCTCCATGCCCCTCAGGAGCCAACTCGGCCAACACAGCAGAGTGGCTTGGTAGCCCCATACTAAGCGCTCCGCGCCGCTGACGCGAGTAGTGCGGGGCGGAAAAGCCTTCGAGCGACTGGAGTCGCTCGCCAATGTTATTATGCTCGCCAGTGTTATTATGATGTTGTAATCTTAAGTCAGCACCTACCCCGGTGAAAAACCCGGACAGTACCGAAAGCCAGTAAGCAAGCGGAACCTTGAGGCTTTGTCTCTAGGAACTGTCTAGGGGCGTCTTGACAGCGCCTTTACGAGTCCAACTGTGGACTGCGTAAGCCTTCCCCAACTTCAGCCGGGGGAGTGTCAAAACTCCTACGGTGGCTCAGATTAGCCGAGGCTGGTTGGCTACAGCCCATGACTACAGTCTTTGCCAATCCTTGCCCAGTACAGAGCTTTCCAGCAACACCGACTGCAGCCGCTGCAATTACCCTTTGCGTAACAGGGATCCCTCTCGTCTGCAAAAACCTGATAAACTACCCCACCGCATAAGGCGGGTGGTTTTTTGGGTAGCCCTGAAGCAGGCCCACAAGGACTCCGTCCCGCTGACGCGAGTGGAGATGCAGTGGTTTACCCAAGCTTGAAAGCGTCTTTTCTTGCCAGACAGCCGTTGCAGCAGCTCCCGGCATCTGCGCCGAGAACTGCGTGTGCCCTGACTGGCCTTGCGTTGCAGAACCGCTCTCAAGCGGGAGTAGTGGTCTCTGACCTGGTTCAACTGCTGTCCATTCCAGTTGTCCCCCTCTGTTCGCGTCAGCCGGCCGTAGGCCTTGGTCGCATCCAGCTTTGTGGCTTGCGACGCAGACACCTTGAGCTTGCAAGAGGTAGTCAGAGCTTGGGTCATGCTAAGTATGTTGGGCGCTATCCCTTCCCACCGTATAGACGGTGGGGTATCCCGCGCGTTTTGTTGATCCAGCACTTTGATCCAACGCTGCGCTGTCGCGTACACAAGGGGAGAGGGCGCAGGGGATCCACCTATCCGTCCAGTTGCGCCCTCAGGGTTTGCACGCCCCGCCGCGACCAGCTCACTGCTCCAACGCGATCGGCG
>NZ_JANSJJ010000010.1:0-20971 GCF_047502715.1 Synechococcus sp. H55.10 | reverse complement strand
GATGGCGCCGCAGGACCAGCCGCACGAGCGCTTTGAGTTCCCCGAAGAAGTCCTACCCCGCGGCAACGCGCTCTAAAGAATCAGGGAGGTTGCCTGGCACTTGCCAGGGATCCGCTCCCGGCAAGTCTTGAACTGTAATGCTTAGGGATCCCAAAGGTTTGCGGATCCCTTTTTTATGGGTTGCAAGGCGGCTGGGCTCGCAAGCGGGCGCAAATGGCCTGCCAAACCTGTTCGGCCAACTGGGACGGGCTGGTTTCTGACCGGATGGGCACCCGCACATCGGCCTGGGCGTAGAAAGGTTCTCGCTCCTGCATTAGCCTTTGCAAAGCGGCTTGGGGATCGGGGGTTTGCAACAGGGGCCGTTGGCCGGGATCCCGGCTCAGCCGTTGCCAAATGAGCTCAGGGGCCGCATCCAGCCAAACGGTGAGGCCGTGGTGCAAATAGCTCCAATTCTTGGGCCGCAGCACGATGCCACCCCCCGTGGCAATCACCAGGCGGGTGTAGCCGCTGAGCTGGGCCAGCACCTGGGTTTCCAGATCCCGGAAGTGGGCTTCCCCATGCTGAGCAAAAATCTGGGCAATCGAGCAGCCCGCCACCTGCTCCACCAGCACGTCGGTGTCGAAGAAGGGGCGGCGCAACTGGGCGGCTAGCTCAGCTCCCAGCGTGGACTTGCCGCTGGCCATCATGCCGACTAAGTAGACGGTCACGCCCTGCAGGCGTTCGGATTCTGGCGGAGAGATCATGAGGGGGGAGGGATCTGCTAGCGCTTAAACGTAGCCGTGCTCGGCCAGAAACTCCAGAGAAATGCCGTCCTCCGGCGGAGCCAGGCCCAACAATTTTTCCACATACTTGCCCAGCATGTCCGCCTCCACGTTCACCGGATCCCCCACCTGCAGCAGGGAGAGGTTGGTCTCGCGGTAGGTCTGCGGGATCACCGCCACCTTAAACCAGCAGCCCCCCTGGCGCGCCTCGGCAATGGTCAGGCTCACGCCGTTCACCGCCACGCTGCCTTTGGGCACGATGTAGCGCCCAATCTCCGCAGGAACTTTGAAGCTCAGCTCCCAGGCGTTGCCACTGGCGACCTGATCCCACAGTTGTCCCACTCCATCGATATGGCCGCTGACGAAATGTCCCCCCAGCTTGTCTCCCACGCGCAGGGAAGGTTCGAGGTTAACCGTGCGCGGGCGGGATCCCTGGCCCCAAACCGAGCGGCGCAGCGTTTCCGGCGAGACATCGGCCAAAAAGCCATCGGGCAGAATCTCCACCACCGTCAGGCAGAGGCCGTCCACCGCCACGCTATCGCCGTAGGCCAACTGCGGCTGTAGCTCTGGGCAGGTAACCCGTAGCTGTGAAGAACTGATCAACTGGGCTGTGCCGAGACTGCGCACCAAACCTGTGAACATGACTCTGCCCTCCTTAAGCTTTGCCAGCTGCTTTTTTGGCTTTTTGTTTTTCTCGCTCTTTGGCTCGTTTTTCAGCAGCTTTGGCTGCTTTTTCAGCAGCAATCCGCTCTTGTCGAGCTCTCTCTTTCTCTTCGGCAATCTTCTCCAAGTAGTAGTGGTAATCGCCCTGGTAGGCTACCAACTCGCCGTTGCGGATCTCGACAATTTTATTGGCCACTTTTGAGATAAAGTAGCGATCGTGAGAGACCAGAATTGCCGTGCCGTCGTAATGCCGTAGAGCCTCTTCCAACATCTCCTTGGCTGGAATATCCAGGTGGTTGGTGGGCTCATCCAAGATCAACACATTGGCCGGTTGCAGCAGCATTTTTGCCAGGGCCAAGCGGGCTTTTTCTCCCCCACTCAAAGCTGCTACTTTCTTAAAAACAGCGTCGCCGCTGAAGAGAAAGCGCCCCAGCAGCGTGCGCACTTCCTCATTGTTCCAGTCGGGGACTTCGTCATGAATTGTATCGATCACGGTTTTGTTCAGATCCAAAGCCTCTGCCTGATTTTGCTCAAAGTAGGCAGGAATAACATTGTGGGGCCCCAATTTTGCGGATCCCTCGGTCGGCTGCTCCAGGCCGGTGATAAGGCGGAGCAGCGTCGATTTTCCCGCCCCATTGGGTCCTAAAAAGGCGACGCGATCCCCGCGTTCGATCAGCAGTTCTGCGCCCAAAAATAGAATTTTGTCGCCATAAATGTGGGTTAGGTTTTCGATCTTCACCACCTCGCGGCCACTGCGGGGGGCAGGAGGGAAGCGAAACCTAAGGGTGCGCACATCGCCAACCGGCACTTCCACGCGCGCGATTTTTTCTAGTTGTTTTTCGCGGCTCTTGGCCTGGGTGCTGCGGGTGGCGCTGGCCCGAAAGCGATCGATGAAAGCCTGTTGCTTTTCGATCTCTTTTTGTTGTCGCTCGTAAGCTGACTGTTGCGCTTCTCGTTGCTCAGCTTTTTGTGCCAGATATTGAGAATAATTGCCTAGGTAGGTTCTGGAAACACCTCGCTCTGTCTCCACAATTTGGGTACAAAGTCGATCCAAAAACTCGCGGTCGTGGGAGACGATCACCATAGGGATCGTCAAGCTCTTGAGGTAGTTTTCCAGCCACTCGATGGTCTCCAAATCCAGGTGGTTGGTGGGCTCGTCCAGCAACAGCAAATCCGGCTCCTGTAGCAGAATCTTGCCCAAGGCGATGCGCATCTGCCAGCCGCCGCTGAAGGCGCTCACCAGGCGATCCCCATCCTGCGGCTCAAATCCCATTTCCGGCAAGATTTTGTCGATGCGGGCCGCCAGTTCATAGCCGTGTAGGCTCTCAAATTGCCGCTGCAGGCGATCCAGACGGCGCAGAAGGGACTCTAAGGTGTCGGGATCCGCCTGTTCCATCTGCCCGGTGACCTGGGCCATCTCCGACTGGATGCGGCTTTCTTCCCGAAAGACCGTCCACAGCTCCTCTCGCACCGTTCGGGCGGGATCCACCTCAAACTCCTGGCTGAGATAGACGATGCGCAGGTTGGCAGGGCGGATCACCTCGCCGCTGGTCGGGTCTTCTTGCCCACAAATGATCTTGAGCTGGGTGGTTTTGCCAGCCCCATTCACGCCCACCAAGCCGATGCGATCCCCGGGCTTGACTTCCCAGGTCACGTCCTTGAGCACCTCGCCGGTGGGGTAGATTTTGCTGATGTGTTCCAGTCGCAGCATGGGGTTCCTCGGTTCTGGGGGCCGACGGGGGAAATGTGGCGTTTTCTTTACATGCCTCACTCATCTTAGGCAGTCTTGGGATCCGCGTCCACGGGCCCTGGGCGGTTCCCGCTTCGTTTTTTCATCTTTTCATCTCGTCTTCTCCACTCGATGGTCGTTTTGCCGGTACCTGCTGAGGCCTTTAACATTTTCGATACTTAATTCGGAGCTTAAACTGTCCTTAACCACTAATAGAAAAAACTGAGCTAGTTTATAAGTAAGTTTAGGGTAGCCCAAGATGGCCAGCACTATTGTTAGAAAGAGGGATCGGCTAATATTACGCTCGCAGAATGACTGGTTTTCGCTTTTTATACTTATATTGGTTGCATCTGCTTTCCTCTCATTTGCCACTCTTGAGGCTGCTAGTGTAGATAGCCTAGAGATATCTTGTGTAAAGGGGGGAGTTAGGATGGCGGATTGTCAATTTACAACCATCCCCAAGCTTAGTATTTTTCCTCCTTCTAACAAAATCTACTCGGAAATTACAGGAGCTGAACATCAAACCGAAGTTGAAGAGTTTATAGATGATGAGGGAGATAAGTCTTATACTTATAGCTACTACCTAATTCTGTTCACAAGTGGAAGGATTTTGGATAGAGTGGAGGTCGATAGCAATAATCGCGCCCAATGGGCCAGTGAGCAAATCAATCAGTTCTTAGGCGAAGGCCAGGGAAGTTTAAACGTTGTCCACCATGATCGTCCGTCAAAATCTATGGGGGCATTCTCTGCAGCCATTATCCTTTCATCCATTGGTCTAATTCCTCTTTTTATGGTATTTTTAATAATAAACTATGAGTCTGTTGATATTAATGGTCAGCTTAGAAAAGTTATAGTTACCCAGATTAATTTGCTGTCTAATAGAAAAACTTTTGTTGACTTCGAGGATGTCAAAAGTATTAGCCTCATAGAAAAAGTCGATAGTGATGGGAATAAGCTCTACGAGCTCAAACTTCAAACTAGAACGGCGGGTGAGATCACGTTGTTTACATCCTACATAGAAGAAAAAGCTGAGACTTTAGGAAGAGAAATTGCCACCCTGACGATGCGCCGCATTGACAGAAAAGCTCTTCCCGAACCGGAGAGGGGAGCCGCTGACTAAACGCTGTAGGAGCGTGCTTGCAAAAAAGTTTGGGACAGGAAGTTTAGCTCTTGCAAAATCCCCGAAAATGTTAAGGGAGCCCTAGGGAAGCAAAGACGCGATTTAGGGTTAAGGTATCTTTGATTTGCGTTTAAGCTTGTTGACGTGTTCTTCTTGGATTGTTAGACCCGAGGCAGTTTTTAACAATGTCGGGGTTCTTTGTATGAGGGTTGCGCCTGGATATATTGCTCTGACTTTTCTAGCACTAGCGGTGGGGGTTCTCCTGTGCAAGCTCAGGTTCCTATTCGTGAGCTCCAGCGTTATACCGGGGTTTTGGTTGCCGGTCGGATCACGAGCGTTTTCGGCAACAAGTTTATTTTGGACGATGGAACGGGCCAACTGCTTGTTGACGCCGGCCCAAGCTGGTACCGCCAGATCCAACTGGTGCCCGGCGAGCGGGTTACGGTGCTGGGGAAGTACGACGATGAAGACTTCGACGCTTACCGGATCACCCGCGAGAACGGTGAGGTCATCGAGATTCGTCCGGCAAGCGGCCCACCACCCTGGGCGGGAGGTTCCCGCGATCCCAGATAGGGCTCCAGGTTTTAAACCTTTTCCAATGCTTGCTTGTTGCTGATCGCTGCCGATCCTTGTCAACACTGTCAGGGATCCTGACTCCAGGCGGTGTTTTTATTTGAAGCTGCTCAGGACGTTTCTCGTGCTCTGCGCTGCCTGTTCCTTGGCCCCAATCCCTCTTCCAATGCTTGCATCGGGGGACTGGGGGGGAGGACGCCGAGGGCCCAAAGCGGGTCTTGCGACCTAAGGGATCCACTCCAGGCCAAAGCCAAAGCTGGATTCCTGTGCCAAGGTCGAGTTGCGCAAGCTATAGCGAGCAGAAAGGCGAAAGGAAGGGCTGATGGCGTAGGCAGCGGTGATCTCCGCCAGGGTGGCTTGTCCTTCTTCCTGAGGGGCAATCCAACTGTAGCTGCCGGTCAAGTCTGCCGCTCCGGGCGCCAGGGCCAAAACGGCAAAAGCCCCATAGCTAACGCCGCTGAGGCTGCGGTTTTTTTGTTCCAAGGCTCGATAGCCCAGTTGGGGGGCCAGGTTCAAGCGGGATCCCATGGGGGCCAGAAAGTAGCGCATCTCCGACCCGTACTGGCGCACTTCTGGATGTTGGGAAGATTGTCGATAGTCGCCGCTGAGGGTGAGGCGATCGGCCAGGCGCAAGTCCTGCAGGCTGATTCGCCAGTGAGAGGAGGACTCGAAACCGGCCTGCAGGCGGGTGGGCAGGACGGGGGTATTGCGGATTTCTTCCAGGAGATTGGGTGGATTTTGCAGCCAGCGGCGCAGCACCGGGCTATTTTCCAGAACTTGGCCCTCCAGCCCCAAATCCAAAGCGGCTGAGAGCGGGGCCGGCACAGGATCTGGAAGACTTGCTTGTGTCGAATTGGCCCAAACTGGCCACCCTGGCGTCAGCTCAGCCCCGAGGAGCAACAGACCCAAGCAAAGCCCTTTGCCAGATCGCTCCACCAACTGCAACCCTCGCCTATCCCGTTTTTAACTCTAGCTGCTTCGAGAGGGATCCTCCACAGAAAACGGGACAGCGGAGAACCGGGGGCGGCTCAATGACAACGGAAAACCTAGCTCTTTCGGCTGTGGGCAACAACCCGCAGGCGCTCGGCTAACTTTTGCAGTTGCCGCTCAAATTGTAGATTCTCTCGCTGCAACTGGCGAACTTTTTCACAGCTATAGAGAACGGTGGTGTGGTCTTTCCCGCCAAAATAATCGCCAATTTTGGGCAAGCTGAGATGGGTGTAGTGGCGCATCAGGAACATAGCAATTTGCCGCGCTTGGCTGATGTCGCGCTTGCGGGAGGATCCCAATAAGCTCTCCCGGTCAACGCCAAACTCTTCACAGATGACTTCGATAATTATATCGGCGGTGATCTCTTTCGGCTCGCTGGGCGGATTGAGGATGGGTTGAATGGTCTCCACGCTCATCGGCAGGCCAGAAATGGAGACGTAGGCGACGGCGCGGATGAGGGCGCCTTCCAGCTCGCGAATGTTGCTGGTGTAGGTGGTGGCAATGTATTCGATCACCTCAGGTGGTAGATTCATCCCCTCGTACTCGGCTTTTTTCTTAAGGATGGCCATGCGGGTCTCGATATCCGGCGATTGAATTTCTGCAATCAAGCCCATCGAAAACCGAGAACAGAGCCGCTCCTGCAGACGAGGGATCAGGTGAGGGGAGCGGTCGGCAGCCAGCACGATCTGTTTACCCGATTCGTGCAGCGTATTAAAGGTGTGGAAAAACTCCTCTTGGGTGTACTCTTTGCCTTCGATAAATTGAATGTCGTCCACCAATAAAATATCCACATCTCGATAGTGCTCCCGGAAAGACTGCATGCTGTCTCGCCGGATGGCATCGATTAAATCGTTGGTAAAGCGCTCGGTGGACACGTAAAAGACCTTCGCCTGCGGATTCGCCTCCAGTTGGTAGTGGCCGATGGCCTGCATGAGGTGGGTTTTGCCCAGCCCTACTCCGCCGCAGAGAAACAGCGGGTTGTAGGCGCGCCCAGGCTTGTCGGCTACGGCCAGAGCTGCAGCGTGGGCCATGCGGTTGTTGGGGCCAACCACAAACCGTGAGAAGGAATACTTGGGGTTGAGATCCGGCGCTCGCATCGGCAGGCTGCCGCCGACTTCCAGCCCTAGAGTGGGGGAGGCAGGTAAGCTGCCGGCTCTGGGCAATGTT
This sequence comes from Synechococcus sp. H55.10, assembly GCF_047502715.1. Classification (NCBI taxonomy): domain Bacteria; kingdom Bacillati; phylum Cyanobacteriota; class Cyanophyceae; order Synechococcales; family Synechococcaceae; genus Synechococcus; species Synechococcus sp. H55.10. The sequence continues at coordinate 13,968 of NZ_JANSJJ010000010.1, read as the reverse complement.
GGGGAAATGGCTTTTGCAGGGGGTTCTTCCTCAACCAAAGCGTGGGGGGAAACCGAAAACTCCACCTGTAAAGGGATCCCGGCCACCCGCTGCACCACCTCGGTGATGGTGGAGGCGTAGTGCTTTTGCAGCCAACCCCGCGCCCATTCGCTGGGAGTCGAGATGGTGAGGCGGTTGTCCACCAACGACTCAGGCCGCGCCGTCTTGATCCAAGCCTCAAAAGTTGGACGGCTGAGCTGTACCTGTAGATGCCCCAGAGCTTCATTCCAGAGCTGATCCAGGGAGATATCCACACCACACACCCAGAGCGACACAGCAAAAGCCCAAGAGGAACAGCAGCCTCTGCTCCCTCGACAGTGGCTTTAGGATTCCCAATTTAGCTGCTCGGCGTGGGGCGGCCAATCTAGCAATTTTCCGTCGAGCCTGCTAGAATGGCACCTTGCTGATTGTCTGCAAGTGGACTGGGCTTCCCCCTCACCAGCCGCAGCAGGCCTTGTTGACATGATGAGTGGGTCTACACCATGACTCAGCGTACCCTTCGTGGCACCAATCGCAGACGCATTCGCGTCTCTGGGTTTCGGGCCAGAATGCGCACAGCAACCGGGCGGCAAGTCTTGCGGCGGCGGCGGGCCAAGGGGCGTTATCGCCTGGCTGTTTCTTAAGGCGCGATCCGGCTTTAAGGGCAGGGCCCTTTGTTGAATTCAGGGTGGGATCCGCCACCATGCTGCCTGCTCCTTATCGCTTGCGGGATCGGCGAGCTTTCCAGGCGCTTTACCAAGCGGGGCAGCGTCGTTCCGGTGCGGGCTTGACCCTTCTGTTTCAGCCGATGCCCCCAGGGTGTGAAGGGATCCCCAGTCAGGTGGGGTTGGCAGTTAGCAAAAAAGTGAGCAAATCGGCGGTACGGCGGAACCGGCTGCGGCGTCGCCTGCGGGAGGCCATACGGCCTCTCTGTCCAAACCTAAAGCCTGGCTACCAGTTGCTGCTCATCCCCAAGCCCAACCTGCTCACCTACAAGTGGCCAGAGCTACAGGCAGAGGTGCATCGTCTTTTGCAAAAGGCCGATCTGCTCGTCGATCCAAGCCCAGATCCTGGGCCTTCTTAGAGGCTGGGCAGGCTGCACTACCCGTGCTAGCCTGGTGCCATCATCTGCTGCTGGTTGCACCAGATATGGGGTGGGATGTACATCAAGCGGATCGAGCTGACCCGATTTAAGTCGTTTGGCAGCACGACCTCGCTGCCCCTGTTGCCGGGTTTTACGGTCATCTCCGGCCCTAACGGCTCCGGCAAGTCTAACATCCTGGATGGGATCCTATTTGCGCTGGGGCTGTCTTCCTCACGGGGGATGCGGGCAGAGAGGCTTTCGGATCTGGTGCATTCCGGCAGCCTCAACAGCAACCGGCGGGTGGAGACCCACGTTTCCGTCACCTTCGATCTGGGGCCGGGAGAAGATGGCCAGCCCAGAGAATGGAAAGTCAGCCGTCGGCTGCGGGTCAGCCCCGGCAAGGGGGAGGATCCCGACTCCCTGCCCTACACCAGCACCTTCTACATCAACGATGTGCCCTGCACCCTGAGCGAGCTGCACGAGCAACTGGAGGCGATGCACATCTACCCCAACGGCTACAACGTTGTCTTGCAGGGGGATGTTACCAGCATCATCTCCATGAACTCCAAGGAGCGGCGGCAGATCCTCGACGAATTGGCGGGGGTGGCCACCTTCGACCGCAAGATCGCCCAGGCCAACGCCAAGCTGGAGGGGGTGCGAGAACAAATTGAGCGCTTCCGGCTCATCGAGCAGGAATGGCAAGCCCAAAGAGAGCGGCTGCTCAAGGAGAGCGAAAAGGCGCAGCAGTACCAGCAACTGCGGCTGCAGTGGCAAACGCTGGAGCAGCAGCAACAGGTGTTGCTCTGGCGGCATTTGCAAGCCCAAGTGGAAGCAACCCAGGCAGCCATTCGTCAGCTTTTGGCAGCTCAGGAGCAAGCCACTGCTCAGGTGCAGACCTTGAGCGAGCAGTTGCAGCAGGCCGAAGCCGCCCTGAGCGAGCTGCAAAGCCGCATCCACGCCCTGGGGGAGGAAGAATACCTGCACCTGCAGGCCCAGATCGCTGCCGCCGAAGTGCAACGGCAACAGCTCAGCCAACAGATCGCAGCCTGGCAGCAGGAAATCGAGCAAGCGCAGCGCCTGCAGCAGGAGCGCCAAACCCAACAGCAGCACCTGCAGACAGAGCTGGAACACCTGCAAAGCCAACAGGAGCAACTGGCCCAAGCCCAGGGATCCCTGCAAGCCCAGGTGCAGAAAGCCCGAATCAGCCTGGAGCAAAGCCGCGAACAACTGCGGGCCCTGGCCCAATCTGCCGAGGCCTGGGTCAAGCAGCAGCGCTACCTCACCCGCCACCTCGAAGAGATCCGCGCCGAACAGGAGCCTCTGCAGCAGGAGCAAATTCGCCTGCAAGAGCGACAACGGCAACTGGAACGACAAAGCCAGGAGACCCAGGCGGAGATCGCCCAGATCGAGACGTGGCTGGGATCCCACCTGGCCCTCACCGCCGAGCTGGAACAGGCCTGCCGGCAGTCGGAAGCCCAGGTGCAGGCCCTGGCCCAAGAGCTGGCGCAACTGCAATCCAACCTGGAGCTGGATCGCGCCACCCACGAACGGCTGGCCGCCGAGTTCCACGCCAAGCAGCGGCAACTGGACAAATGGGAGACCCGCCGCCAAGTGCTGCAAGAATCCCAGGGATCCCGCGCCACCCAGGCCATCCTGAGCGCCCGCCTGCCGGGGGTTTTGGGATTGGTGGCCCAGTTGGGGCAGGTGGATCCCCAGTATCAACTGGCGCTGGAGATCGCGGCAGGCAACCGACTGCACTTTGTGGTGGTGGAAGATGACAGCGTCGCCGTCAGCGCCATCAACCTCTTAAAGCGGGAAAAACTGGGGCGCGCCACCTTTTTGCCTCTGAACAAGCTGCCGCCCGCCCGCCCGCCCGCCCCCCTCAACTTAAACGGTCTGATCGACTACGCCATTCGTTTGGTGCACTTTGAAGAGCGCTACCGAGATGTTTTTGGCTTTGTGCTCGGATCCACCCTGGTTTTCCAGAGCCTGGAGCTGGCCCGGCCCTACATCGGCCAGCACCGCATGGTCACCCTGGAAGGGGAGCTGCTGGAAACCTCAGGGGCCATCAGCGGCGGCACCAGCCCGCAGCGACAGGGGATCCATTTTTCTGCCGGCGAACACTCGGAAGGGGAAGCCCTGCGCGCCCGCCTGGCCGATCTGGAAGCGCTGCTGGCCGCCCTCACCCCTCGCCTAAAAGCCGCCCAAGCCCGCGAAAAACAACTGGCCCAGACCCTGCTCCTGGCCCGCCAGGATGCCCTGCAAGCCCGGCAATATCTGGAGCGACACCAGGCCGATTGCCAAAACCAGCAGGCCCGCCTGCAACACCTACAGGGATCCCTGACGCAATGGCAAAGCGAAAGCCACCAGATCCAGCAGCGGCTGCACCAGATTCAACTCCGCTGGGATCCCTTGCAACAGCGCCTGGCCGCCCTCACCCTCAAGCTCAGCCAACTGGAGGGATCCCCGGTCAACCAGCACTGGCAGCAACTGCAGCAGACAGTGCAGCAGCAGGAGAGCCACCTGGCGGAGCTGCAACACCACCTGGCCCACCTAGAGCGACAGCAACAGGAGAACCTCAGCCAGCAACACCTGAAGCAGGCCCAGATCCAGCACCACCAGGAGCGCCTGCAAGAGGGCGAACGGCGTCAGGCCCAACTTCAAGAGCAAATCGCCCAGGCCCAGGCCACTCTCGCCCAAATCCAGCAGCACATTGCCGAGCAACGGCAACAGATGGGCCAGATTGAAGCCCGCCTCGCCCACCTGCGCCAAGAGCGAGAGCGGCAGGAATTTCAACTGCGCGCCCAACAGCAGCAGCTCCAACGCCTGGAATGGGAACGCTACAACGCCCTCACCCAACAGCAAGAGAAAGAGGCCATCCTGGCCCAACTGCAAACCCAACTGCAAGCTGCGGCCCAAGCGCTGCCGCATCCCCCTCCCCCCTTGCCCCCCCACCTGACCCTAGACGAGCTGCAGCAGCAAAAACGCAAAATCGAAGAGCAATTGCGATCCCTGGAGCCGGTGAACATGTTGGCCATCGCCGAATACGAACAGACCCAAGCCCGCCTAGGGGATCTCAGCGCCAAACTGGCAACCCTGCACCAAGAGCGCACCGAATTGCTGCTGCGCATCGAGAACTTTTCTACTCTGCGCCGCCAAGCGTTTTTGGATGCCTTCCATGCCATCAACAGCCATTTCCAGACCATCTTTGCCCAGCTTTCCGAGGGCGAGGGCTACTTGGAATTGGAAAACCCAGAGGATCCTTTGGCTGGGGGTCTGACCCTGGTGGCCCGCCCCAAAGGCAAGCCGGTGCGTCGTCTCAGCGCCATGTCGGGCGGAGAAAAATCCTTGACGGCCCTCAGCTTTATTTTTGCGTTGCAACGGTTTCGCCCCTCCAGCTTTTATGCCTTTGACGAAGTGGACATGTTTTTGGATGGGGCCAACGTGGAAAAGTTGGCCGACATGATCTGGCAGCAATCCCGCCAGGCACAATTTTTGGTGGTCAGCCTGCGCCGCCCCATGCTCGAAAAAGCCGAGCGCACCATCGGGGTGACCCAGGCTCGCGGCGCCTACACCCAAGTAATTGGCCTGGTCAACCCCACCGCTCACGTCGGCTAAAGCAGCCAGCAGGCGGCCATCGCGGCGAGATCCCATCTCGCTCGCTATCCAGACAAGAGCGTAGATTCCAAAAACTCCGCAGGGCAAACCGGGAGATTTTGGTGATTTTGCAGGGCCCCAAGGCGGAGTTATGAGCTGCGCGCCAAGACCCACTCCACCAGCGTGCGCACCCCATAGCCGGTGGCCCCTTTGTTGTTGTAGCCTGCATCCTTCTCTGTCCAAACGGGGCCTGCTATATCCAGGTGGGCCCAAGGAGTTTTCTCCACAAACTGCTTCAGGAACAGGGCGGCGGTGATGGATCCCCCTGAGCGGGGGCCGGTGTTTTTCATGTCGGCCACAATCGAGCTGAGGCCCTCGAAATAGCCCTCCTCCATCGGCATTCGCCAGATTTTTTCTCCTGAGAGGTTGGCAGCTTGCTGCAGCTCCTGGGCCAGCGTCTCATCTTGGGTGAACAATCCGGCAATTTCTTCCCCCAGGGCAACCACACAGGCACCGGTCAGGGTAGCCAGGTCGAGAATGGCATCGACGCCCAGCTTTTCTGCAAATACCAGTGCATCTGCCAGGGTAAGGCGACCTTCTGCGTCGGTGTTGTTAACCTCGATGGTCTTTTGGTTGGAAGCGGTGAGGATATCCCCCGGATGGATGGCATGGCCGCTGATCATGTTTTCCGTGGCGGCGACAATGAAGTGCAGCTCCGCTTGAGGCTTGAGGGCGGCCAAGGCCCGCGCAGCCCCCAAAACCGCCGCTGCTCCCCCCATATCGGTTTTCATCATGGCGATGCTGCGGGAGTCGGTTTTGATGTTTAATCCACCCGAATCGAAGGTCAGACCCTTGCCCACCAGTGCCAATTTGGTGACGGGATCCCCTTGTGCCGGCTTGTAGGTGAGGTGGATGAACCGGGGCGGCAGATCAGAGGCTTTGGCCACACCCAGAAAGGCCCCCATCCCCAGAGCTTCACATTCTTCCTGCCCCAAGATCTCCGCCTCTAGACCGTATTCCTGAGCCAGTTGGCGGGCCGTATCGGCCAGGGCCAGAGGAGTAACGATGTTGGCGGGGGCAGCCACCAATTCCCGAGCCAAGATCGTCCCTGCAGCCATTTCAGTAGCCCGCTGCAGCGCGGCTTCGTAATCGGGGCGAGCCTGGGCCAACCCCGGCACCAAGAGGGTTACCTCCTGCACAGAAAAGCTGTTTTCCTCTTCCTGTTTGGCTGAAGATTTAAATCGATTGTCCCGGTGCGCCACCAATAGGCAGGCTTCGGCCACCGCCTGAACCACACGTACCCGATCCAACCCCGTCTCCGGCAAAGACAGCATCACCCGCTTGGCTTTTAAGCCATGAGCCTGGCGCAGGCCGTTGGCTGTGGCCCGTCGTAGGGCTTCTAGCGTCAGGGCAGCGGGATCCCCCAGCCCCACCAGCACCAGTTTGCGGAGCTCTCCGGTCAGGCGCAGGGCAACACTGCTGTTCGGCTTGCCCTGAAACCCTTGCTCCTGTACTGTTTCCGCCACCAGACCCGACCACACCTTTTCATCCCAAGAGGCGATCTCAGGGGGCAGAGGTAGGCGGCCATTTCCGCCAGAAGCCGCAAAGCAGTAGACCAGGGCACATTCCCCTTGAGTGAGTGGTGGCTCGCTGAGATGAAGCTGCATGAAAAACCCTTCGGTTACGCCGTTCACAAGCGATCCTCAGTCTATCCAATTTCACCGGCTCCCGGGATGGGGGTCTAGTGGGCGGGCCGGAAGATCCCGAAGCAAGAGGTGTAGCCGTGCAAAAAGGTGGATCCCCCAACTGGGCCGATCTCGCCGTTGCAAAAGAAGCCCCCCAGGGGTAGCTCCCCCAGCAATTCCCGAAACCGTTGCGAGTCAAAGTCGGGGGTGCCGTACAGCCCCTTGCCTCGTCCCAGACAGGAGAACATCAACGCCCCACAGGGCTCCGGCCTTGGTTGCGAGGGGCCCTCTGAGGAGTAGCTTTGCTGTAGGTTGCGCTCGGCACGATAGCGGCTGAGGGCCCACTGCAGATCTTCCGCCGAAGTCTGGGCATCGCGCAGATGAAATTGCACGGTTTGGCCGGGGCGCACCCGATCCCCGATGGCCATTGCCCCCAGCCGTGGATCGATGCCCAGGATCACGCGAATGAGAAAATCTCCCGGCGTCGGCTCGGATTTGAACTCGTCCATCAGCAGGCCGATAAAGAGAGCTTGGCGGGCCAAGCGTTGATCCGATGGGCTGAGCCGTTCGGCCAAATCCTGTAAGACCGCCAAAGGAGGACGCCCCTCTAAGCCGAGGATCACATTCCCCTCCGCTTCGGTGACGCGCAAGGGATCCCCGATGGGGCGACACCCCTGGGCCACTACGGCTTCCAGCACCACGTTGCCGGAAAGGGCCAACCCCACTGTGCCTACCCGATACAGCTCCCGCCGGGGTGTGGGGGTACGCGCATCCAGCAAGAACAGAGCATTGCCGCGCGGGCCGCGGCCGCCACTGGCCAATCCCCCCACCTTGACCGCCCCTGGATAGGCAAAATCCAACCCTTGCAGCAGCTCGGAGATGCGGGAGGAAAACCCATCCGCCAAGAGCAAAAAGTGCGGCTGGGTCTGCGGCGCAACTCCCACCAGATCGATCCACGCCGAAGGGGGTGCATCCAAGTCCGGCAATTGCTCCCCTTGCAAATAAAAAGGGCGCAAGGCTACATCCGGCAGCACCGCCAAAGACAGGGACAGGGCCGGCCCATCCTCAATTTCATGCCCCCCACCCACGATACCGCCGCCGGAGCAGCCGATCAAAACGTCCACCTCCAACAGCTCCGACAACAGGGGCAGCACGCGAATGTACTCGCTGGCAAAGGCCGCCGACACAAACAAAACCCCCAAGTTGGGCCGCAGAGGCTGAGAGGGGACATACCCGGTGAGCAGCCCCGGCAAGCTGCCGGATCCCACCGCCTGCACCTGTCGCGTCAGGGCGCTCTTCAGTTGGGCTGCCTGCAGCTTAGCCTTGGCTTCCTCCACCACCTGCCGCAGAGCCGCTTCCAGAGAAGGGAGCTGGGAGAGCGCGTTCACCCACTGCATCGGCGTGTTCCTACGGTCTGGAGTTTGCTTTTTTAGGCTAGCAATTTATGCCCGAACTGGTTGTTCGACCCAGGTTCTTTGGGGATAGGATCAGGGCAGATAGGGGCGGGGATCCACAGGTGCACCCCCGCCGGGGCGGACTTCAAAGTGCAGGTGCGGCCCTGTGCTGCGGCCCGTATTGCCCCGGCTCATGATCGTCTGCCCCTGCTGCACATACTGGCCCTGGGATACGTAGATCTGGTGGCCGTGGGCGTAGCGGGTAACGATCCCGTTGGGATGGCGAATATCCACGCGGTTGCCGTAGCCATCCCCGGCGTTGCCGGCAAAAATGACCTCCCCCTCCTGAACGGCTACAATGGGGGATCCTACCGGGCCGGGAATATCAACCCCCGCATGGAAGCGACCGCGACGGTAGCCAAAGCCGGAGGTGATTTGCCCGGCAACCGGCCAGATGAAGCCACTGCTGCGGGCCCGGGGAGGAGCTGGCGGCGCTGGCCGAGCTTGGGTCTGTCTCTGGGCTTGTCGGGCGGGGGCCGGGCGGGGGGGCTGCGTGCCCGGTGCCGGAATCGTCAGGCGTTGGCCAATGCGTAGCCAGTGGGGATTGCGCAGGTTGTTGGCCTCGATAATCGACCGCTGCGTTACCCCATAGCGAGCGGCGATCCGCTCGATGGTGTCACCGGCTCCCACCGTGTGGGTCAGGGAGCCACTGGCCAAGAGGGCCTGCCGTTCTTGCTGCATCTGCTGGGCCCGGCGCTGCTGCTCGGCCTGTAATCGAGCTTGCTCCTCGGCTTGGCGTTGGGCTTCCTCTTCCTGGCGGCGGCGCTCTTCCGCTTCGCGGGCCTTCTGGGCGGCGATCCTCTCCTTCTCGCGCCGGATCAGCTCGCCCACATCGCCGGGGATGAGTAGCCGCTGGCCGATGCGCAGATATTCAGGCCGATCCAGGGGGGTTGCCTCGATGATCCGCTGCTGCGGAACTTGGTAGCGGTTGGCAATGTCTTCCAGGGTATCTCCTGGCTGGACGGTGTAGATCAATCCCGGCTGGCTGGGGATCAGCAACTTCTGCCCCGGCTGCAGTGGCGTGCTGGCCTGCATACCATTGGAGACGGCGATAGCGGCGGCGTCGAGCTGGTACATCTGGGTCAGATGCCAGAGGGTTTCTCCCGGCTGCACCTCATGCTTGAGAATGCCTCGAGGCCCTTCCCCGGTTGGGATCTGGCCGGCCTCGAAGGCTTGCCGCAGTTGGGCTTTTTTTTGCTCGTAGTTCTGCTGCAGGGCGCCGGACAGCGTGTGCACCGAGGGCGGAATCGGCTCCGCCACCTGGGATCCCCAAGGGTGGCGATGCAGTTGTCGCTGCTGTAGGGTAGCGACCCCAGCCAAGCCCAGCATCAGCAGAAGGCTGGTGGCCCAAGCCGGATAACCCCGCCGCGCCGGCGCTGAATCCCCAGGCTCTGGCTGAGCTGTCTCAGCCTCGGTTGAGCGCCTGGCCGGCTGCAAATCCGCCATCTGCTCTGCCAAAGCTTCCGTGCAGGGATCCGCCTCCAGCTTCAGAAGCCACACCAGGCCCGTTAAGCTGAGAGAGAGGGCCAAACCGGCCCACCGGAGCCTCAAGGGGGCGGCAGGATCCCTGTCCCAGCCTTCATAGGCAGAAGGATCCTGAAGCGTTGGGATCTCGGGCGGAGAAAGGGGGCTCACGGCAGCACCCCTGTGCTCCAGCTCTCCCTGGTGGGGAGTTGAGAACGTCAATTTTGGGGGCATCCTCACACCAACAGGCTGACACTAGAGTGCAAGAGAAGAAGATGTCAAAATGAGGGGCACAGACCCCTTGTTATCCAACCCCACTGCGGTGGCTCAAGCCGAAGTGAAGTTGGATCATGAACAGGTTGGTTCGCACTCAGGTTAGGGTACCGTAGTTAACAAATCTAGACAAGCCTTTGCAGGTAATTTCGGCTAAAACGCTTACCCCACAATGATTTCAGCCCTTGGCCCGTTGAGATTTTGTCCAGCCTTATCCGATTCAAGGCAAAGTGTGCCACCTTACTTTTTTGAAAGATAGAGCCCACCTTGCTGTAGCTGAAACTACAAACTGGGGATATCAATGGACTTGGTTGTCTACAACACATTAACCCGCCGCAAGGAAGTGTTTCAGCCACTGGCAGCAGGGGGATCTGGGTTCATTTCTGCCGATCCTTCTCAGGGATCCGCCGAGGCGGCTGCTGGGGAGAAGCCCCTGGTGCGGATGTACGTCTGCGGCGTCACGGTTTACGATCTCTGCCACCTCGGCCATGCGCGCACCTATGTGGTCTGGGACATGGTGCGTCGTTACCTGGAGTGGCGGGGCTACCGGGTGAAGTATGTGCAGAACTTTACCGATGTGGACGACAAGATCCTCAAGCGGGCCCTAGAGCGGGGCGAATCGATGCAGGCGGTGGCGGAACGCTTCATCGCCGAGTATTTCCAGGATATGGATCGCCTCAACATCAAGCGGGCCGATCTCTACCCCAGGGCAACCCGATCGCTGCGGGCGATGTTCGAGCTGATCCAATCGCTGGAGCTCAAGGGCTTTGCCTACCGGGTACGGGATCCCCTTGCCCGTCAGGCGGAGATCCCTGCTTACGATGTCTACTACGCCGTCCGTAAATTCCCGGACTACGGCCAGCTCTCCGGTCGCAAGCTAGAGGAGCTGGAGGCAGGGGCCAGTGGCCGGGTGGGGGAGGAAGGGGCTGGCAAACAGGATCCCTTCGATTTTGCTCTTTGGAAGGCGGCTCCCCCTTCCGAGCCGGGGTTTGAGTCCCCTTGGGGTTGGGGACGTCCGGGCTGGCACATCGAATGCTCGGCTATGGTGCGAGAGACTCTGGGGGATCACATCGACATTCACGCCGGCGGAGCGGATCTCATTTTTCCCCACCACGAGAACGAGCTGGCCCAATCGGAGCCGATTACCGGCAAGCCGCTGGCCAAGTACTGGCTGCACAACGGCTTTGTCAACATCAACGGCCAGAAGATGTCCAAATCTTTGGGCAACTTCACCACCCTACGCCAGGCGCTTGCCGTCTATCACCCCATGGCCCTGCGGCTGTTCCTGCTCCAGACCCATTACCGCAGCCCGATTGACCTCACCGAGCCGGCGATGCAGGCGGCCAGCCACGGCTGGGAAACCCTGGAGAAAGGGATCCACTGCGCCGAGCAGTTTTGCCAGACGGCATCTCCCGATTGCGAGGCGATGCAAGCCTTTCAGGCGGCCATGGACGATGATTTTGGCACCCCTGGGGCGCTGGCCCTTGCTTTTGAGCTGGCCAAAGAACTGATCCGTGAGCACAACCTCTTGACCCACCAGGGCCACACCCACCTGCAGCCGCAGGTGCTGAGGCAGAAGAGCGCCGCCCTGCTGGAGATCTTGGCCACGCTGGGCTTCTGCTGGCCCCAGCCTGCCACCGCCGAGGGATCTGAGAAAGCCGTCGCCAATGGGGAACTGGCCAAGCTTCCACCCCTCGAAGAAAAGCAGATCGAGGAGCTGGTGGCCCAACGCACGGCAGCCCGCAGGGCGAAAAACTTTGCCGAGGCGGATCGAATCCGGGAGCAGTTAAAGGCCCTGGGGATCACCCTCATCGACCAAAAAGACGGCACCACCCGTTGGCTGCGGGAGTAGGGGTTGCCCATCACGAAGGGATCCCTAGGCCGGAAACGGCCTGGCGGTAGAACTGGCGCATCTCGGCAAACCACTCCACTCGCGAGGGATCCCAGGTGTAGAACATGTGGCCGCCGCGGTAGTGGCGCAAGAGAAGGTTGGCCTTGAGGCGGGGATCCAGCTTCATCAAGTCCACCAGGTGGTCGGAGGCAAAGTAAGGGGTGACCAGGTCGTAGAAGCCGTGGTGAATGCCCACCCGCAGGTGGGGATTGAGGGCCATGCTGCTGCGCAGCTCGTCCATGGCGCCAATAAACCCTTGCTTGAGTTCCCCTTTGGGGGTAAACCGCCAGGACTTGAACACCTCTAAGTTCAGGAGGTGGTAGGTCAAGTCTGTGTCCACCTGGAGGGTCTCCCGCAGGTGGCTGTTGATGGCGGCGGTAAAGAGGCGATCCACCCCATCCAAGGTGGGATCGGATCCCTCGAAGGTAGGCCGATCCGGAAAGGGATCCACCGTGGTGACGGAAGCATCGTACAGCCCCAGCACCAGCCGCTGGGAGCGCAACAGCTCGCGGGCAAAGCTGGCCGGGTCGATCCGACCGCCTTTGTGGGCCACATACTCAGGTGAGAGTCCGATCCCTGCCGCCATCTCTGTGTAGATGGCCTGCCGCTCTGCCTCTGGCATCGCCTCCCCCATGGCCAAAAGAGGCAACAGCCGCTGGCGGGCAAAGCTTTCTGCTTTGGGCAGCAAGATCTGCAAATCCTCCCCCCAGCCACACCGCCCGTGATAGGCCGCCGTGGCTACATAGGAGGGGAACAGGGTTGCCCAGGTGCTGAGGTTGTAATCGGTGGTCTCCAGCAGCCCGAACTCGATGGCCGGCGAGATGAGAATCGCTCCTGACAGGCCCACCCCAAACTTGGCTTGCAGCTCCTTGGCCAGCCGCGCCACCCGAAATCCCCCGTAGCTCTCACCGGCAATGAAAATGGGAGAGAGCCAGCGCTTATACCGCGAGAGGAAGCCCTGGATAAACTCGCCCAAAGATTGCAAATCCCGCTCCACGTCCCAGAAGGGTGCTTCTTTGGGGGGCTCCTCCTCCTTCTCCTCCGGCTGAGTGGGCTTGGCCGCCGGATCGGATTTTTCCTGAGAACTTTTGGCGTCTTGAGACTCCTTGGGCAGGGCGCGGCTAAAGCCTGTCCCCACCGGATCGACGAAGACCAAATCAGAAAACAGCAGCCAACTTTCGGCGTTATCCACCAGTTGCACCGGCGAGGGCGGCAGGCTGCCGTTGGGCCCAAAGCAAATCCGTCTCGGCCCCAGGGATCCCATGTGCAAATAGGCAGAGGCGGCCCCCGGCCCGCCGTTGAAAACAAAAGTCAGCGGGCGGTGCGGGGAGTCAGAATCCTGCCTCAGATAAGCGACGTGAAAGATCTCGGCCACCGGCTTTTCTCGGCGGAAGAGCGTCTGCCAGCCAGCCACCGCCCTGTAGGGGAAGGACTCCCCCCCGGCGCTGAACGTGTGCTCTGTGGTGTGCAAGACAGGAGTGGACTTAGATTCTGCAGGCATAGAGACACGGGAGCTGCAACTTGCCTATCCAGTAAATCACAAGCTGCCAGATCTCCACCCCTGCCTTGGAACAGAAGCCGAGGGTTACAGGGTGAGCGGCGCTTCCAAGGTCAGATTAAAAGATTGGCCGGGGCGCAGCACCACCACCTGGGGAGCGGTAACATTGCCTACCACTACGCCAGCCGCTGCCCCTCCCAGGACATTGCCCGCCGAGACACCGCCGGTGATGGCTCCCAAAAGGGTGCCTGCGGCTGCCCCAATGGCCGCATCCTGGGCGATGGCCTCAGCCGAATACTGACGGGGATCTTTCTCATCGTGAAGAATGTTGGAAACAGCCCGCAGGCTATAGGTGCGACCCCCGAGGACGATGGCAGTGGCAACAAAGCGGGATCCGCCCGGCGCCGGCTCCATCTGCCCGAAGACGCGGCTGCCAGCCGGGATCACCAAACGCCCCTGGTTGTCGAAAATGTTTTGCGTGACGGCCACTTCCAGGGGATAGATGGTGTCTGGATAAAAGTATTGCGGCCCTTCGCTGCTGAGGCTGCCGACGGGAATGATCGTCCCCTGCTCAAGGCGGTAGGTGCCCAATTCAAAAAGCGGCTGGGCCACCACCAGCAAGGGGGCCAGCAGAGGGATCCCTGCCCAACCCATCACAGCGGCTGCTAAGATAGCTTTCATTGCAAATCTCCTAATTCTCCAGGGTTCTGGCGGGTGTCTGTGGCCTTGCGGGGCCAGTTGCCTTCCCTGTGCAGATCTCTCCATAACTTCTAGGTTATCGAATCAAAGTGCCAGCCCCTTTTCCGGGGTGAGTAGCTTTATCTGCAACTTTGGGCAGTTTTGGGCAGCCCGAAAGCCTACTTGTTCAACTTGAATTGAGGCGCACGGCCCTCACCCCCAGCCCCTCTCCCAGAGGCCCTCACCCCCAGCCCCTCTCCCAGAGGCCCTCACCCCCAGCCCCTCTCCCAGAGGGAGAGGGGGGATGGGGCTCAAAAGTGCTGGAA
>NZ_JANSJJ010000009.1:0-21583 GCF_047502715.1 Synechococcus sp. H55.10 | reverse complement strand
ATAAACACGAATCTGTCGCGCTTGAGCCAGTCATCGACGATGTCGAACCATCCTCGCTCCTGGCGTACGCGCCCTACTGCGATGGTCATAGGACGATCTTCTCCAGAAAAAAGACAACCGATGAAACCAATAAAGTGCAATGCAGCAGCGCTCACAGTATTTCTGAGCGGCACTGTCCTTCTATCTTACGAAAAATTAATAAATTGCAACACCTTCTCAGGATAAGGCTCTGCCCCGGCTTGGCCGGCATAGGGATCCCTTGTGTTTTAGGATGGGGAGGGTTTTGGCCGAGGGAACTGGGCCGGGAGCCGTCCGCCTCAGCAAGACAAAGGTCATCGCGATAGGGAGGGCATTGTGGTGCAAGCCAGGATTTTGTTTGCAGCGGCGGAGGCAGCACCCCTGGCAAAGGTGGGGGGCATGGCGGATGTGGTGGGATCCCTGCCCGTCGTTTTGCGCAAGCTGGGGCAGGATGTGCGCATCATCATGCCCCTGTACGGGTTTCTCTGGGACAAGTTCGGCCCGGAACCGGAGCAATATCCCCGCTCCAAGGATCCCATCTGGTCCAAACAGGTCATGGGCCAGGTGGCCGATATTTACGAAAGCGTTTTGCCCGGCACCGATGTGCCCCTTTACCTGGTCAGCCACTATTGTTTTGCCCCCCACCGCATTTACTACGGCGAGGACGAGTTCTGGCGCTTTACTTTTTTTGCCAACGCCGTGGCCGAATTTGCCTGGACCTACTACCCTTGGAAACCCAACATCATCCACTGCCACGACTGGCACACCGGCATGATCCCGGCCTGGATGCACCAGGCTCCTGACATCGGCACCGTCTTCACCATTCACAACCTGGCCTATCAAGGGCCTTGGCGTTGGCAACTGGAACGCATGACCTGGCTGCCCTGGTATTTTTCCGCCCACAACACCATGGCTGCCGGGATACTCTATGCCGACCAGGTGAATACGGTTTCGCCCACCTATGCGATGGAGATCCGCACCCCTCTGCATGGAGAGGGCCTACAGGATCTGCTGGCCTGGAAAGGGGAGCGCCTGCGGGGGATCCTGAATGGGATCGACACCGAGCAGTTCGATCCCCGCACCGATCCCGCTCTCGAGGCCAACTTCAGCGTTGATGATCTGAGCGGTCGGGCGGTGAACAAAGCTGCGTTACAGGCCCGCCTGGGCTTGACCGTCAACCCTGACGTATTCCTGCTGGGCATGGTGGCCCGTTTGGTGGAACAGAAAGGGATCGACTTGCTCATCCAAACCCTGGATCGCTTTTTGGCCTATAGCGATTCACAATTTGTCTTGCTGGGCAGCGGCGAAGCCTACTACGAGGGGCGGATCCGGGAGATGGCCGAGCGGCACCCGGGCAGAATGGCCTATCAAAAGGGTTACCAGCCGCAACTGGCCCAGTTGATCTACGGAGGAGCCGATGCCTTTTTGATGCCCAGCCGCTTTGAACCCTGTGGCATCAGCCAGATGATCGCCATGCGTTATGGGTGTGTACCCATCGTCCGCCGTACGGGGGGGCTGGTGGATACCGTCAGCCATCATATTCCCAGCAAGGGAACCGGCACCGGCTACTGCTTTGATCGCTACGAAGCCCTGGACTTCTACACCTGCTTGGCGCGGGCTTGGGAGGCCTTTCAGCACAAAGACACCTGGCAGGCGCTGCAAAAGCGGGGCATGGCCACCGATTTCAGTTGGCATCGCTCGGCGCTGGAATACCTGCGCATGTACGAGCTGATTATGAACTTGCCGCTGAGGTCGGAAAAGACCTCCTCTCAGGCTCAACCCGCCCCATCCCTGCCCAGTTCCACTCCCGCCAAGGCTGCGCAGCCACCTCCTCGGCAACCCCTGGCTGAGGGGATCCCTGAGCTGCAGCAGAGCCACGCAGAGTGAGGTAGAGTGGAACGGGTCAACGAGGTTTTGAGGGTTACCTGCCAATGTTCGGACGACGTCCCGCTGTTGTCGGCCAAAGTCGGCGCCAAGAGGCCGCTGCCCAGGGGCTCAACCTTCTGCGCCGTTCTTGGGCGCGGCTGGCTTTCGGCTTGTTGCTCGGCCTCGTCCTGGGCGCGGGCTCGAGTCTCTGGGCCACGGCTCAAGAGCTGCCCGCCGGACAGCAGCTCGTTCCCAACCCGCAGCAGTTTCGCGCTCTCGAGCAACCCAGCAATGCCCTCAGTGTGTTGCGAGCTGAACAATTGGCCGCCGAAGCCGATGCCGCCATCCAAGCGCAAAACTACGACCAGGCCATCCAGCTTCTGCAACAGGTGTTCGACGCCTACAACCAGCGCTCCAACTACCACCAAGATCTCTCCCGTGCCTTCGCCGGGATCCAAAACCGCATCTCCGAAGAGCAGCGGGAGCTGGCCCGCGTTGCTGCCCAGGCTCGGGATCAGGCTGCCTACGATTTGGCCGTGGTCTATCGGGCTGCCGGACGTCCTGAGGAGGCCGTGGGCTGGTTGATCCAGGTCATCAAGAGCCAGACTCCAACCCGGGAGCTGGGCACCCAGGCCTACCAGCAGCTTCTGGAAATTGGCTTTGTCAGCACTCCCTTCCCCTAGCGCTGCTCTTCCAGCTTGCGATAGAAAGCCAGCGCCGTTTGCCCATAGGCCCGCTGGTCAAAGCGCAGCAGGGATCCCATCTGGTCGGGTAGCTCCTGGCCGCTGCGATGCTCGACGATCAAAGTTCCGCCTGGCTTGAGCAAGGGCGGGATCAGCGGCAGCAGGGGGGCGTACAGACCCGCCGCGTAGGGAGGAGCAAAGTAGACGTAATCAAAAGGCTCCAAACCCAGCCCTCGGCTGAGCAGCTTGCGGGCATCTCCCTGGATCACCTGAAAAGCTTGCCCCGGCTGGGCCACCTTGGTCCAGTTGGCCTGGATAAGGCGACAGGCAGAGGCGGCGATCTCGATCCCGGCCACAAAAGCAGCCCCCTGACACAAGGCTTCTGCCCCCACCGTACCGGCCCCACAGCAGAGATCCAGCCAGCGACAGCCTTCCACCTGCCCTCGCAAGATGTTGAACAAGGCTTGCCTCACCCGCCCAGGGGTGGGTCGAGTGCCAAGACCTGCGGGAGTCTGGAGCGCCCGTCTGCCGCTGATGCGCAAGCCCATAGGCATCTATCAAGGGGTAGGTGTGGCAGGCAACTGGCCGGTCAACCCGCTGCGCTGGGCGGCGCGATCCCGTTCCATCTGGATTTGCGACACCAAAGCTTCAGGCAACTGGGCAGAAGCCTGCAGAGCTTGATCGAAAAGGGGGACAGCCTCCCGGTCTTGCCCCTTGGCAACCAAAATTTGCGCCTTGAGGTAGTAGAGCTCCGGGTTGTTGCAGGAAGCAGCAATGGCCCGATCCACCGCCTCCAAGGCCTCGTCAAAGCGCTGCATATCCCGATAGGCCAGAGCTTGGCCGCGGTAGGACAAATACTCAGGCGCCGCCAGGCGAAACTGATTCAACGCCTTCTCCCGGTAGGTCAGCAGCAAATCCATATAGCCGTTGAGAAGATTCAACTCAGGGTCGCTGCTGTCCACAGCCTGGGCGGCCCGGATGGACGCAAACAATTGGTTGAGGGTGGGCAATGCCTTGGGCAAGCCGAGCACCACCCCCTCCCGCACCACGATGTTGGCCGCCTCCAACCCATAGCCCACCCCCTCATACAGGTTGCCGCGCAAGGGATCCGTCTTTTTCAGCTCGGCGGCCACCTGGCGGGTTTGGGTGGCCAACTGGGCAAAAGCATCCAGATCCCCCTCTTGGTAGGCCAGCGCCGCCAGCAGGGCATAGACCATCGGCTCTGCGGGAGAGGACTTCTTGGCCACTTCCAGCTTTTCCCGGCTCTGGCTGTAGCGGCCCGCGCAGAAGAACTCCTCAAACGCCGCAGCCACTTCCGGGCTGATGGGGCGGGCATTGGCCCCGCTGCGAAACGGATCCTGGGCCCAAACCGGCAAGGCGGATCCCCATACCCAGCACAGGATCCCCACCAGCTTGGCTCCTCTGCTGAACTTGTCGCTTCTCATCCTCTGTGCCTCAACACCCACTGGGACCGGTCTAGCGAATCGGCGCGTGCTTGACCTGCTCTTCAGCGCAGCAGTTGCGCAATCGCAGCAATGGCCGCATCCTGAACCAACTCGTTGGGCTCGTAGGCCAGTAGATCGTGTAAGGGATCCAGAGCGCGCGGATCCCCAATTTGGCCGAGGGCGCGGGCTGCTGTCTCCCGCACCACCGGTTCTCCATCCGCAAGCTTGGTCAGCAAAGCCGGCACCGCCTCAACCGCCCGCATTTGCCCCAGCTGGTAGATGGTTTGCAGTTGGGCCTCCAGGGGAGTTGCTGCAACCGTGGGAGCCGAGCTATACACAGAGATGCCAGGAGAGTAGCCGTAGTAGCCTCGGCTTGCCATGGCGATGGCCGAGAGAGCCTGCAGCGCCTCTAGGGCACGATATCGCTCTGTCTCGCTCATCTGAGGCAGTTGGGCCACCAGATCATCAAAAGCTCGCTGTACAGGATCGGCAGCCGCAGCCTGGTGGGCAATGCGGGTTAAGTGGCGGTCAGCCTGTACCTGCTGCCAAGACTGAAACGCTGCCAGACCTGCCACCACCAAAGCCGCATCGGCCAAAACAGCCAGCAGCGCCATTCCCCCCCAGATCTTGCTGCGACGGCTGAGCTTTCGCATCTGCTTATCCACGTAGCTAAAGGCCTGGTGCTGCCGTTCCCAGAAGTCGGGGGCCACCTGCAGAGTTTGGGCACTCAGATCGGGAGACAGAAGGTTTTCCTCGCGGGCTACCTCCAAGCTTTGTAGCCTTTGGTTCAAGCGAGAAAATTGTTTCGTCCAGAGCCAAGTAAACATCAAGTCACACCCTCCCTCCAAGCTTGCCCATAGCGGCTGGTGCTGTCACTCGGTGTCAGGCAAAGTTTGCCGACCCTTCCCTGCCATAAAGGTGAACTTATGCGCCAGGATAGCAAAAGCACCGGCTCCCCACCACCCAGTCTTTAACTTGAACTTGGGGTTGCAGGATGTCACTCATTGTAGACAGGCCGGCGAAGGGTGCCGACCGCGTCAGCGGGACGGAGTCCTTGGGGTTGACCGTACTTGCGTGAGTGCTAAGCACCACTTCGCGACCGAGGGAAGCCGCAGCCTTCCCTTCTCTTTTGAGCAACAAGGGGAGTGAGGACTTGACGAGCTTGGGGGGGAACAAGCCCAAAGGCTACGGGCTACTATGCCTCATAGTTTGGCCGGAGCACTCTGGGGTTTACAGGCATCACGATGTCTGAGTTCCCCAAAGGTCTGTAGATTACAAGGACAAGCCCAGCTTGACTCCAAGCAGGGCATGGACCAGTAGCACACACAGGATGAAGCTGCCCACATAGGCATGGGTGGTGCGCAGGGCCTCGCGGTTGCCCCCAAAGCCGCTGAGAGACAAAGCGCCATTGGCCGCCAACAACAGCAACACCAGGGATCCCGTCCAAAAATGGGGGCTGCTCAGCAGGGGCTGGCCCTGCATGACCAAGGAGAGAAGGCCGCCGGTGTAGCCCAAGGCAATGAAGGTGGCCATCCAGGGAGCCAATTTGCGGTGATCCAAGAGCGGCTTTTGGGCCGATTCCGGCAGGGATCCCTCTGGCGTTGTGGAGGCGGCTGCCAGGCGCAAGACCCGCCCCCGCCAACCGGTCAGGCCGACGAAGCTGCCCATGACCACCACCACAATGCCCATCATCAGAGGATGTCCCCATTGCACAATGGGCTGGGGCAGGTTGAAGCCGGCAAAAAACTGGGCCACTGGCTGCAAGGCAGCCGTCAACTCATCCGAAGTTGCCGACAGATCGGGCAGAGCCACACTCAGCATAGGGATCCCTCCACCTTTGGGACAACTACAACTTTTTAACCAGTCTCCTTAACAAATCTACAACAAACCCACCTTCGATGACAGATGCCGGTGGAAAGCTTCAGGGGATGCAGCCGCAACGGTAAAATGTCTAGCGGTGAAGCCGTGGTCGGCCACAGATCCTCGGCTACCGCCTGCTAACGAGCAAAACGGAGTTATTCACATGGCCAAGTTGTTGTTGGGGGATCAATCCTTTGAAGTCGAGCTGCTGACGGATGTGCCCACCAATTGGCCTGGAATTAAAGTCATGTCCAAGGGAGCTAAGCTGGATATCCCGGCGGGAACAGTGGTGAGGGTGGAGTCAGAAGATGACCATGTAACCGGCTCCTACAAGGTGGTTTATCGTTTGGCTCCCGCCTATCCCCGCAGTTGGCGGCTGCTTTTGGAGCGGGAGAGCGCGGCTCCTGCACCTCAGGCGGAAGCGGCCCCAGCCGCTCAGGTCGCCCCCTCGGCGGCCTCGTCCCTACCCAACAGCGACAAGATTTTCACCCTCAAAGTGTCCGGTTTGGTGGGAGGGGGCGTGCGCAAGAGCGTTGTCGAGTACAAAGTGCCCTTCAGCCGCCTTTCTCAAGAAGTGAAGCGCATCACCCAAAGGGGGGGCAAGATCGTCAGCATTACAGAGTCCAATCTGTTGAGCAACCTTGAGTAGGGCCCAGCTCCCCCTCTGGGGTCTGTCTCCAAGGCTGCCGATCCAGGCCCCTTCAGCCCAAGCGGCTTTGACGGGCGCTCCCTGCTGTTTTTCCGGCGGCGATTGCATGGGTATCCCCAATCGGAAGAGAGGGGTGGTAGTCTGGCGTTGGTTTTGCCCTTGTCTGGGGGTAGGCTTTGGGTGGGAAAAGGCATTCCAGCAAGGGCTCAACTCTTGCGCTTGAGCGCCGATAACACCATCGGGAGTGGGGAGGAGGTCATGACGTCTCGGCAGCATCCGACGCGCTTGGGAGGGTCGATACCCCAAGGCAATTCAGGCTCCAGATCGACAAGGGGATCCCAGCCGTACTCCTCGCCCACTCCACGACAAAGCCTTTCCGATTCCTCTCGGCATGCGCCGGCAAAGTCTCGACCTAGGGTGCTCCCCTTTCTAAACTTGCTGGTGATCCTGCTGGGATTTGGAACCGGCGCCCTGGTGGCCTGGGCAACCGCTCATCCCAACTGGGCCAGCCGCCTGCCGGCGCTCTTGCCGCCTCTGGCCGAGATCCCTGCCCCCCGCGCCCAGGCCAAGGCAGCCCAACAGCGCCCGCCCCTCCCCCAAGAGCCGCAACTGCAGCGGGATCCTTTTGCGTTGGATCCCTTGGCCAGCCTCTCCTACGTGCCCGCCATCATGTATCACGATGTGGTGGCTGGCCGCAAAGAGGTCTGGTTTGACACCACAGCGGCGGAGCTGCGGCAGCACTTTGAGGCCATCAAGCAGGCGGGGCTGACCCCCATCCACATCGACCAACTCTACAAACACCTGCGGGACGGGGATCCCTTACCGGAAAAAGCCATCCTGCTCACCTTCGACGACGCTTACCTGGGCCTGTACGAGAACGCCTACCCGCTGCTGAAGGAGTACAACTACCCTGCCACCTATTTTGTGCAGACCGGCTTTGTCGGCGTGCCCACCAGCAAAGACCACTTCACCTGGGATCAGATGCGGGAGATGGATGCCAGCGGGCTGATTGACTTTGCCGCCCACACCGTCAACCATCCCCCCGACCTGCGGCTGCTGGACGATGCCCGCCTGCGGCGAGAGGTGTTGGACTGCAAGACCAAGCTGGAGCAGGAGCTGGGCCACCCCATCCACTACTTCGCCTATCCGGAAGGCAATCGGGACGAGCGGGTGAAGCAATACCTGGCGGAGGCGGGTTACTGGATGTCCTTTACGATGGATCCCGGCTTTACGGGACAGTCGCCCAGCTTGCTGGAGGTGCGCCGCTTTAACCAGTTTCGCCTCACCGAGGCCATTATCGGCGCCCGCACCTTCACCCTTGGCCGCAGCCCCGACTACTGGCTGGATGGAACGCAACCCTTGACCCTGACCGATGAGGTGATCGACGGGGTGCGGGTGCTAACCATCCGCGGCGGACGGGCAGCTACAGTACACGCGGAGCGGCGCTACGAGGTAAGAACCCTAGTCCAGCGCTACCAGGCCGATGCCGGCATTAACGGCAGCTTCTTCTCCATCCCTTGGATTAACTCGGCCAGCAACGTCATGGTGGGGCCGGTGATGGCCGCCAACCACAAGACTTTCATCCCCGGTCGCCCCGAAGACGACAAGGTGGTGCGCGGTCGTCCCCTGGTGCTGCTGGGCAGGGATCGGCTGCGCTTTGTACCCTTTGATCCCGACACCATGACCCAGTTCGACAACCTTCGCCAGCTCATGCCGGATGTCACGGACTTGTTTGTGGCGGGCTTGTGGCTGGTTAAGGATGGCCGCGCCCTCTCTCCGAGGGAGATCGACTCGTTTCGCCTCTCCAGCGCCGCCGAGTTTCGCCCCCGCGCCTTTTTTGGCGTAGACAACCAGGATCAGGTGGTGATCGGGGTTACCAAAACCCACGTCAACGCCGCCATCCTGGCCAGCCTATTGCCCAAAATCGGGATCCGTGAGGCGGTGCTGCTGGACTCTGGCTTCAGCACCTCACTGGTCTACCAAGGGGAGATCCTCGCCACCGGCCATGCCGGCCCCAACCAGCCCAGCCGCCCTGTCCCCCACGCCATTTTGCTCTACGACCTGACCCGTCTGTGGAGGGAGGATCCCCGCCCGCAGGAAAGGGCCGCTTCCACAACCGATCGGGTGGAAGGGCTGGTGCAGCTTCTGCCGGCTAGCGACCAAGATGCAGCCAAAGCCTACCTGAACAGCGTTCTGGCCGGCCAGCGCACCCTCAAGCGGGGGGAGCAGGGCCCGGCCGTGGTGGCGGTGCAACTGGGCTTAAGCCGCCTGGCCGCTCAGCAGGGACGGCTGGATCTGCTCCCCTCTGGCCCTGATGGGGTATATGGCAATGAGGTGGCCCAGGCAGTGGCAGAGTTGCTGTTGGCCGAACCTGGGCTGGGCGAGACAGGATCCCCGCAAGCGATCCCCACTCCCCTGGTGGCGGGAACGGCAACCCCATCCAGCATCGATGCTCAACTGCTGCAACGGCTGCTGGAGCGGGTTAATCTCGCCCCGGCCTCTGTGTTGGTGGATACCCGTCTGGAGCGGCCAACTTGGCCTCTGGAGCACAAGCCGACCCGGAAGCTGCTGCCGAGAGCGGCTCTAGAGTAGAGTTAGGGGGCCTCGACTCTGAACCCAACTCCTTGGGGATCCAGCCCTCCCTGCCAACCTAGGCCATTGCGGAGAAAGACAGGTCTGCCGGCAACAAACACGCCCATAACCCGGAAGGGCTTCTCCCGCAAGATCACCAGGTCGGCCCTCAGCCCTGGACAAAGAGCCCCCCGATCCTGGAGGCCAACGGCCTGGGCGGGGTTGCGGCTGACCAAGGCTATGGCCTGGGGCAACTCCAAAGCCTGCTTCTCCGCCAGGGCAAAGGCAGCTCTTAGCGCAGTAGCCGGCGAGTAGTCGGTGGCCAGAGCACCTAGGGATCCCGCCTTCAGGGCTTGCAGGGCGGAGAGATTGCCCACATGGGAGGATCCCCTGAGGGCGTTGGGGGCACCCATGACCACCAGCAAGCCCAACTGTTGGGCTTCGCCAGCGGCCTCCAGCGTGACCGGGAACTCGCTAATCTTTACGCCCAGCTTGGCCATCAACTGAACCTTGTCAGAGGAATCGTCGTCATGGGAAGCCAGCGTGACTCCCCGCTCTTTTGCCTGCTGGGCCAGCTCGGCAAGGGCAGGGAGAACTTCTAGCTGGGATGGGTTCCTGAGGCTGGCGGCAACCTCCTCAGGCTGCTGGCCCAGGTGACGGGCCATATAGCGAACGTAGTCTTCTAGGGTCGGGAACTGGCCTTGGCCAGGCGTGTGATCCATAAACGAAAGGAGATCCACCCAACCTTGGCTGAGGGCGTGGCGAACGGCTGCTGCTCCCAAGGGGCGAGAGACTTCGTAGCGGGCATGGATCCGCAAGTCCAGCGACAAATGGGAACGCAGGGCAACCAATTGCTCGGCCAGGGCCAAAGCGGTCTCCGGGCTGCGCCAACCGGGCAGGCCCTCCCAAAAGGACAGGGTGACAAAAGCAGTGGTCATGCCTGCTGCCAGAGCTCGGTTTTCCCAAACCTCCAGGGCCATCTCGGCAGCCAACTGTACCCCTGGCCGCGGCTCCAGCTCCGGCTCTAGGCTGTCGGCGTGGAGATCGATGACGCCAGGGACGAGGGTTAACCCCTGTAAAGGGATTCCTTCGTCCACCTGCCCTTCTCGAATCTCGGCAATCGACTCCCCCTCCAGCCGCAGGGATCCCAGCGGGAGCACTTGGTCAGGGAGAACCAGCTTAAGTCCGGACAGCCACATCTTGCTTCTCCTCCAGGTGGTAGGTTTTGTCCACCAAGCCCGCCACGTCTTCTGGCGAGTGGAAAACGCCAACAAGCGCAGTTCCCTGCTGCTTCAGAAGGCGAAGGCGCTCCCGCAGAGCTTTCCTGGCCCCTGCATCCAAGCTGGCCGTGGGCTCATCCAACAGCAGCAAGGGATAGGGATGAATGAGCGAGCGGGCCAGGTTGAGCTTTTGTTTTTCGCCCCCAGAGAAACCCGTGGGGAAAGCCTCCAGTAACTCGGGCTTTAGGCCCAGCTCTAGGAGCAGCTCTGCCGCCCGCTGCCGTGCTCGGCTTTCTTCTACACCTCGCCACAGCAGCGGCTCCGCCACCAGCTCCAGGGCGGTGGTGCGGGGTCGGGGATCCAGAAACTGGCTGACATAGCCGATGTACTCCCGCCGGATCCACAAGATCTCGCGATCCCCCAAACGCGCCAGATCCACCCTTCCGCGAGGAGTCTGCAGAAGGATCTGCCCCCCTGTGGGACAGTAGCTGCGATAGAGCGTCCGCAACAGGGAGGACTTGCCGGCGCCATTGGGGCCCTCTAGGAGCAGCAACTCCCCTGCTTGTAGGGAGAAGCGCACCTGTCTGAAAGCCAGAACTTCCCGTCCCAGCCGGTGCAGGAAAAACCGCTTTTCTAAATCGATAACTTGCAGCATCTCTCTACAGCCTTGCGGCAACCAAATCCTGAGTAAAGGGGTGGCAGGGATCCT
This sequence comes from Synechococcus sp. H55.10, assembly GCF_047502715.1. Classification (NCBI taxonomy): domain Bacteria; kingdom Bacillati; phylum Cyanobacteriota; class Cyanophyceae; order Synechococcales; family Synechococcaceae; genus Synechococcus; species Synechococcus sp. H55.10. The sequence goes on along the minus strand of NZ_JANSJJ010000009.1, from coordinate 10,562 downwards.
CCAGCACCTGGTCGGCGAGGCCTTCTTCTACCACCTCTCCCTGGTGCAAAACCACAATGCGATCCGCCAATGCCCGTACCACTGAGAGATCGTGGCTAACCAAAATCAGACTCATCCCCAACTGCCGCTTGAGGCGGCGTAGGGTGTCCAAGAAGGTTGCCTGCACCAGCAAATCTAAGCCAGTCGTTGGCTCGTCCAAGAGGATGGCCGTTGGCTCTTGAGCCAAGGCTTTGGCAATCTGCACCCGCTGCCGCTCCCCTCCCGAAAGGAAAGTAGGCGGATCCCCTGCCCGCGCCAGGGGGAAGTCTGCCCTCTCCAAAGCTGCCTGCGCTTCCTTTTGCAAAACTTCAAATCGTCGTTCCCCCTTGAGCACAAGGGGCTCAGCAACATTGGTTAGGGCGGCAAAGCCCATGCGCAGGGCCTGGGCAGCTTCTTGATAAACCATGGCCAAGTGGCGCCGCGCCGCAGGTCGCTCGTAGGGAGAAAGCGACAGCAGATTACACCCCTCCCAGCCGGGGATGTTGAGCCAGTATTCCCCTTGCGCCATCTCCTGGAGGTAGAGAATTCTCAAAAGGGTGCTCTTGCCGCTGCCAGAAGCCCCCACCACCCCCAGCACCTCCTGGGGATAGAGCTTGAGGCTGACGTTCTTGAGGGCCCAGCGATCCCCGTAGGCTTTCCAAACCTTGACCAGTTCCAGCAAAGGCCTTTCTTCAACCATGCTGCTTCTCCCCAAATAAAGGCCCACTTTCTTTGCCAGCTAGGAGTTTTTCCATATAGCCCTGGTCGGAGATCTCGTAGGCCAAGCTGCCATCCTCCTGGGGAATGGCGTTGAGAAAGACGTGGCGGCAACCCGTGCGGCGGCAGGATCCCACAATGGGTTCCGGCTGGAAGGGTCGATCCACAAAGGCCAGAGGTTCTACCTGCGTGTAAGGGGGGACAGCGTAGATCCGCTTTTCCCGACCGGCGCCAAAGAGCGTGATGTGGGCTGCTTGGTGCAGCTTGGGCAGATCCCAGCGGGGCAGGGGACTGGGATCCATCACATAGCGGCCGTGCACCAGAACGGGATAGGCTGCTCCCTTGCGGCTGTGGCCGTAGTGCAAGTGTTCTTCAAACAGGTCCACCCAAAGCAGGCTGTAGTCCCCCAGGGCATGCAGCTCCCGCGCCTTGGCATCGGAAGGCTCCACGTAGCGCAGGGGTTCAGGGATCGGGACTTGCAGGATCAAGATTTGTCCTTCTTGCAGTCGCTCCTCCGGGATGCGGTGACGGCTTTGGATGAGGGTTGCTTCCAAAGCATCGGTGGTGGTTCGAGCTCCGCTGACGTGGGCAATGAAGCGGCGCAAGTTGGCAGCATTAACCGAGTCATCCGCTCCTTGGTCGATGACCTTCACCACATCTTCCGGCCCCACAAGGCTCAAGGTAAGCTGTAGGCCGCCTGTGCCCCAGCCGCGGGCTAGGGGCATCTCTCGGCTGGCAAAGGGAACTTGATATGCCGGTATGGCCAAAGCCTTGAGAACCTTGCGCCGAATTTCTCGCTTGGCTTCAGGATCCAAGTAGGCGTAGCTGTGCTTAGGGTTCAAGAGCAGCCTCCTGATGGCTCATCCAATTGCTGAAGAACGTTACATAGTGAGGCAGTTTGTAGTGCAGGGCAAAGCCCGAAGCCTCCACGGGATCCGTGTGTACCAGAACAAACTCCTCGCTGCGGGCCGGATGGGTGGGGCGATCCATCTCCAAATCCAACATTGCGCCCGCGATAACCCGCCCCTCGTTCCAGCCCAAGCTGGCAGCAAAGCCTAAGCGGTATCCCTTCTCCCCATGCCCGACGACTTCTGCAAAGGCCAAGCGGATCCGCCCCAGGCGAAAGCTGCCTCCCCGCACCGGGTGGATAGCCCGCACCTCGAGATAGCCCACCCCCAACTCCGCCACTGTTGGGTGGGTGTGGACGTTGTAGGCCCGCATGGCGCTGTAGGCGAGGGCCAGGAGTCCCCCGGTGTCCCCTCGCGCCAAAGCTTGCAGGCGATGGGCTCTTGGCGCCGGAAACAGCAGCGGCTGCCGCGTTAGATCCGGGATCTCTTCCTCTAAGTCTTTCTCTGCCACTGGATCTTCTTCCAGCAGGCCTTGCTCTTTTAGCCAGGTTCGCACCGAAGGGTAGCGCTGGGGAGCAGCCGTGGCCTCTGGCTCCACCCCTTGGGTTCCGGAAAAACCCAGCAGACGCAGGCTGTAGTCGAGGGTGGGGCCGAGGACTTGGCCGCCGGGAATGCTCTTGAAGGCTGAAGAAAGCCGTCGCACCAGGAGCAAATCTTCTTTTTTCTGAAGCTGCGCTTTGCCCAGGCGAGGAAGGGTAGTTCGATGAGCTCGCAAAAGCAGCAGCGCTTCGTAGAGATCGCCCCCGGTCTGGGCCAAGGCCTCAGCAGCCAGCTGTGGAGCCCAGAGGCCAGCTTCCGCCATCACCTGATCCAAAAGATAGGGCAAGTAGCTGGCCAGGCCCTTACTCGACTGACCTGCCCCTCTCGGCAACAATTCGCGAAAAAGGGCTTCGGCATTGAGAATGGCCTCCTGACTGCCCCGCGCCACCACGTAGCCCATCAACCCACCTCCACACTTCGCGGTATGCCTACTACATGCTGCCCGTCGGTAAGCAAGATGTCCACTCCCAAAGGGTAGGCCGAGATCTGGGAGCGCAGCCGCCAAAAAGCAGGGGGCAAATCCACAGCCAAGCACACCTCCCCAGCAATGCCGGGGCCCTTGAAGACAAGAGGGGATCCCTGGCCCCAGCCAGTTCCCAGGATGAGAGTTGCCCCGCTCTCCGGCTCCAGGTAGGTGCCCCTCTTAAGAACCGAGAGGGTTTCCCAGCCGGCAGGCAAATCCGCCAGCCGCTCGGCAAAGACGAAGTCCGCCGCCTCCAAGGCCACAGGCCGGGGAGCCTGACCGCGCAGATCTAAGAGCAGCCAGTCTGGCGCCCAAACCCCCACATTCCCATCCACCAGGGTAATCGCAATGAGGCGGAAGGCTTGGCGCAGCGAGTGAGCTGGCAAGCGCCAAAGCCGGCCAGGGTAGCTCAGCGCCATCACCAAGGTTCGGAAGACCTGTTGGCTTTGCCGTTCGGCTGCGGGCATGGGCACGCTCATAGCGTCTCCACCTCCAAGCGCGTGGTGGCCACCTTGCGCCAGAGGCGCTCATCCTTCTCCTGGAGATGTTCCTGAGCTTCCAGGGCCAAGGCCTGGATCCGATCTTCAGCAATCCCCGCCTGCAACGCGGCATCCAGGTAAGCCAGGGAGCGGGCCAGGCGCGGCCGTTCCCCCAGCACTATTCCATAGCCTTCCACTCCCTTTCGGGGGAAGCGCAGCCAAACCTCGTAAACCAAGACTTCTCCCAGATAAAACGGCGTACCGCTGCGCGAGTCCTGGAAGGGGAGCAACAGCAGGCCCGCTCCTTCCTTCAGCTTCTGGCTAGCTCCCAGAGCGGGCCGTACCTCCCGCGCCAGAGCCACAACTGTCTTTTCGGGAGCCTCCTGCAGCAGCTCCAGGATTTCAAGAGCCTGCACCCTCACCTCCTATACCAGGGATTGGCGAATTCGCGCCGAGACCTTGTCGATTGTAAACACGGTTAGCAGGATGAGCAAAATGATGGTGGCGGCGTCCTGAAAGCGGAAGGCCCGCACCGTCTGCATCAGATCGAAGCCGATGCCACCAGCTCCCACCAAGCCCAAGACTGTTGCCGAGCGCACATTGACCTCAAACAGGTAGAGCGTCACCGAGTAGAAAGCTGGGGCCACCTGCGGCCAAAAGCCATAGACAAGAACCAGCAGAGGATGGGAGCCCGTAGCCCTCACGGCCTCCACCTGCCCCATATCCACCGTCTCAATGGCCTCGGAGAGCAACTTGCCTGCCACTCCAGCCGTGTGCAGCGTCAACGCCATGATCCCTGGGAGAGGCCCCAAGCCAATGGCAGCCACAAAAACCAGGGCCAAAACCAGCTCATTGAGTCCCCTGAGGATATCCATCAGCCCGCGGACAGCCAGATAGACCACAGGAGAGCGGATGACATTCTTGGATCCCAGGAAGGCCAAGGGAAGCACAAGGAAGTTGGCCAGAAAAGTGCCCCAGAAAGCCATGATCAGGGTCTGGAGCAAAGAGTAAAGAAAAGCTGGCAGAAAGTGCAGGCTGGGCGGAAAGAAGCGAGCGACAAAGGCAGCACTCCTCCCCAACCCAGCCAGCAGCCTGACTGGTGAGATCTCAGCCGGCCCTGCCGTCAGCAGGAGAGCCAGAAGGATCATCCCGACTAGGAGAACACCGAGGCGATCTCTCCGTTTGAGCTCTGCCGGTAAGGGGGGCAGTTTCTTAGAGTTGGCACTCAGGTTGCTTAAGAGCATTGTTAACCCTGCGGAAGGGATCATAATCTTTGTCGCTGGCCGGCTCAAAACCCTTGAGACCGCGAGCTTCTAGCCATTGCTTGCCTTCCGGTGTGTTCTCGTACTCTAGGTAGGCCGTGCGGATGGCTTCTTTGAGGTCTTCCGGCAGGTCTTTGCGGTAGGCCCAGGGAGAGGAAGGGATCGGATCGGACTTCCAGATCACCTCAAAATCTTCCAAACCCTTAATTTGGCCCTTCTTGGTGGCAATGCTGATCCCGGTATCCCAAGTCACCCCCACGGGAATGGTTCCCTGAGAGACTCCCAGGATAACCGACTCATGGTTGCCGGCAAAGGCAACTTGTTTAAAGTACTCCTTGGGCTTGATCTTGGCCTCTAGACAGAAGTAAGCCATGGGCACCTTGAAACCAGAAGTGCTCTCCGGGTCAACGAAAGCAAAATCTTTGCCCTTGGCAGCTTCTAGAGTTGTAATGCCACTGCCCTTCTTGGAAATCATCAGAGAGTGGTAAACAGTGCCCGAGCGAACAGAATCTTCCTTCACAAAGGCTTCGATGGGGGCATTGGCTTTTTCAATCGCATCGACGTAAGAGGCGGGCCCATAAAAAGCAACGTGGGTCTTCCCTTCCGCCTGGGAGAGCATCACAGCCGTGTAGTCACCAGCCACGAACAAACGCACCGGGATCCCCAATCTCTCTTTGAGGTAGTTCAGGAAAGGCGCATAGCGGGCTTCGTAATCAGCAGCACTCTCCACCGGCACTTCAGCAATGACCAGCTCCTCGGGCCAGTTCTGCTTCTGCGCCAACACCGGCACCCAACTGGCAAAGCCCAATAGAAAAGCCGCTAGAGCCAAAACCTTCCTTCTCCGCATGAGTATTCTCCTCTGCAGCTGACTTGAAATTGAAATTGATTGAAGTTGAGTTTGAGCTTACCTGTCCTCAAGCCGTCAAGGCTGAGGGCAACCCTCCGAGGGTTTGAGAGGCTTCCTCCTCCCCGAAGTAGAGATCCTTCTCTTTTTCAGGGGTGAGAGCCGAGACTGGCCCATCAAAGAAAACCTGCCCATCCTTGAAGGCAACAACTCGGTTGGCGTAATGGCGCACCATCTCCAGGTGATGCAGGGTCACTAGGAGCGGGATGCCTTGCCGACAAACCATTCCCAGCAGTAAATCCATGATCACCTGCGCATTTTTGGGATCCAAAGCCGAGATGGGTTCATCTGCCAGGATCAGCGCCGGCTCTTGGATCAAGGCGCGAGCAATGCCCACCCGCTGCTGCTGTCCCCCCGAAAGAGCATCGGCCCTCTGCCAGGCGTGCTCGAGAAGCCCCACCTCCTCCAGTAGCCTTTCTGCTTGGGCCAGATCTTGCTCCGAGAACTGCCGCAGCAAGCCCTGGGTAAGATTCAGGTGGGGCAGGCGCCCAATCAGGACGTTCTCCAAGACAGTCAGGCGGCCAATGAGCTGAAAAGTCTGGTAGATCATGCCCGTGCGCTTGCGCACCTGCTGTAGACCCTCTCCTCCACCTTCGTGGAGGGGGAAAGAGCCAACCCAGACTTTTCCAACGCTGGGCCTAACCATTCCCTTCAGGAGCTTAAGGAGGGTGGACTTCCCAGCGCCAGAGGGGCCAATCAGGGCCACAACCTGGGCTCCATCGCCAAACAAGTCGAGGCAAACCCCTCTTAGGGCAACTTTGTTTTTAAAGGTGACCCAGAGGTTTTCTACCCGGATGCGCATTGCTCTCCCTCGGCGCGTGAAAGCCCGGTATCAAACTTAGCAGCTTGACTTTAAGTCACAACTAAAACCAGGTTAAGCCCAGATTAAAATTCCCCTAGCGGCAACAAAAGCCGGGCTGGGCAGGAGTGAGGTACCCTGGGGAGAGCTGGCTTTGCTATCTTGCTTTTTATGCTCTCTTTGGATTCCTGCCCTCTATGGTTGCTGCCTCGGACTCCATTCCTTCAGCGGATCCGCCCCGCGCTCTTCTGCCGGAGGGGATCGCTCATCTGGACAGCCTCCGCTACAACGAACAGGGTTTGATCCCGGCCATTGTGCAGGACTACCTGGACGGAACGGTGCTGATGATGGCCTGGATGAACCGGGAATCGCTGCAGAAAACGCTGGAGACAGGCCGCACCTGGTTCTGGAGCCGCTCCCGCCAGGCGCTCTGGCCCAAGGGGGAAACTTCTGGCCATGTGCAGTGGGTCAAACAAATCCGCTACGACTGCGACAGCGACGCGCTGGTCATTTTGGCGGAGCAGGTGGGAGATGCGGCCTGCCACACAGGAGCGCGGAGCTGCTTCTTCCGCACCCTCCCAGAGAAGGAAGGGGATCCCATCCCGGCCGCCGATACCCTGTCGCAGGTGTTTGCCGTGATCAAGGCCCGCCAGGCGGATCCCCGTCCCGATTCCTACACCAGCAGCCTGCTGGCCAAGGGAGACAACGCCATCCTGAAAAAACTCGGCGAGGAGACGGCTGAAGTGGTGATGGCGGCAAAAGAGGGGGACAAGACCGCCCTGGCCCGCGAGGTGGCGGATCTCTGGTACCACTGCCTCGTGGCTCTTGCTCACTATCAGGTGGATATTCGGGATGTCTATCGCCAACTCCAAGCCCGTCGTTCCCCTCAGTGAAGGGGCTTTGTCCGAAGAGGGGGAGCCGCCTTTGGAGGAGATGGATCACCCCCCACCGTTAGATCAACCGACAGCCAAGGTTCACTTGGATGTGCAGGCTGGGCGACGGGGCCAAGTGGATCTGGAGACCGATCGGGAGACTTTGGCCCGTTACCTGCGCGGCCATGGCCAGTGGATCCAGCGCTGCTTCCGGCCATTGCAGGTGGAGCCCCTCTCTGCCGACACCTACAAGCTGCAGTTTTTCCGCATGGGTGGGCTGGGGTTTGAGCTGGAGCCCTGCTTTGGGGTGAAGATCTGGCCGGAGGAAGATTACCTGTTTCGGCTGACTTCGACTGAGCTGCCGGGGGAGGCCGCCCTGCCCTATCGGGTAGATTGCCAGGCCAGTTTCCGGCTGGAGGAGCTACCGGGATCCCCTGCCGCTACCCGCGTCCACTGGGATCTTCATCTCGATATCCGGCTGCATTTGCCCAAGTTTTTGCAAGTTCTGCCGCGCAAGTTGGTTCAGAGAGTGGGCAGCCAGGTGGTGCAGCAGGTTACCCGCGGCCTCAGCGATCGCTTTACCCACAATGTCTGCAGCGATTTCTATTGCTCCATTGGCCGTCCCCATCACTCCTATCGCTTGGTTGTGGTGGAAGACAAGGCGTGATACCCTATGGGTCAACGTGAGTGAGTTGTCGGTCAGCTTGCTCCGGCAACCGGTGATGGGGTTCACCGTAACCGCCTCAGGCAGGTTCTAAGAATTCTCTAAATCCAAGGCTGAGGCTGATGACTCCTACTCTTCTGGGCAGATCCAGGGGGTGGGAGTCTTTGATCTTGGGTTACCACCCCACAGCCCCCAAGGCTCTACTTCCCTCTGGGCTGCCCTTCACCATCCGGACGGCAAAGAGAGAGGTTTTGTTGATGCTGGGCAGTTGGCTGTGGATCTTAGGGATGGGCTTTTTTGTCGGCCAGATTGGGGGCCGGCTGGGGATGCCGCCGCTAGTGGGGATGATTCTGGCCGGGATCCTGTTGCAAGAGGTCTTGTCCCCAGAGCTGTTGGCGGCAGCCGGGGATCTGCGCCTAGTGGCCGTCACGATCATCCTCATGAGGGCGGGCCTGGGGCTGGATTGGGAAAAGCTGGCCCAGCAGGGATCCGTGGCCCTGCGGCTGGGGTTTTTGCCGGCAGCCTGTGAGGCGGGGGCAGTGGCGCTCTTGAGCCGCTGGATCCTGGGGCTGGACTGGGGGACGGGGCTGCTTTTGGGCTGCGTGCTCGGGGCGGAGTCGCCGGCGGTGATTGTGCCAGGGATGCTGCGCCTCAAGAGCCTGGGCTGGGGGGTGACCAAAGGGATCCCGGACGCCATTTTGACCGGCAGCGCCCTTTCCGATGTGCTGCTGTTGCTGGGCTTTAGCCTGTTGCTGAGCTTTTTGGGGCAGGGATCTGCCCAGAGCCTTCGCCTGCAGTGGCTGCCGTTCCAGGTGGGGATGGAGATCCTGCTGGGGGTGGCGGTGGGCTACCTGGGGGCGCGGGTTTTGGTGGCCCTCTTGGTACAGCAGAACTGGACTCGCAACAGCACGCAAGAGGTGCTGCTGGCGGCCTGCCTGGCGCTGGGCTTGGTGCTGGCGTCGCAGGTGTGGCCCTATTTTTCCGGCTACCTGGCGGTGATGGCCCTAGGGTTTTTCCTCGTCCAACTGGATGGGCCGCTGGCGCGGCGGCTGCGGCTTGGGTTCGACGCCCTCTGGACGGTGGCGGAGATTGTGCTGTTTGTCCTGCTGGGGGCCTCTTTGGATCTGCAGGTACTGGGATCCCTGCTCTTGCCCGGTTTGCTGCTTTTGACCCTGAGCCTGCTGTTGGGCCGAGGCTTGGGCTGGTGGCTTTCCACCCTGGGGAGCAACTGGAACTGGCGGGAGCGGCTCTTCTTGCTGCCGGGCAACATGGCCAAAGCCACGGTGCAGGCGGCCATCGGCGGCATCCCCTTAGCCCAGGGGATCCCCGGCGGGGAGACAATCCTCGCCCTAGCGGCCCTGTCGATTTTGACCACAGCTCCCCTGGGAGCTTGGCTAACCCAGGTTTTTGCCCCTCGCCTATTGGAAAAGGGAGAAGTGGATCCCACCAAGGTGGGCAGCCAGGGTAAGGTGAGCTTCTTGGCCGCTGTGGATACCTCTCCCTTGGCTGAGGCGGTGCTGCGCAAGGCAGCGGATCTGGCGCGGCGGGTGGATGGGGAAGTGATTGTGCTCCATGTTACCGATGAGCCCCAGGGGAAGGGGGTGGAAGCGTTGCGGCAGCTTGCCCAGCGTCTTTTGGCGGATATTCGCCACGAATTTTGCCCGGCTTCTGGCCCCCTGGCGGAGACCATCGTGGATGTGGCCCAGGAGCGGCAGGTTACCGACATAGTCATGGGCAAGCGGGGCCACCGCCCCTGGGAGCAAGTGTTGGTGGGATCCACTTCCCAAGCAGTGTTGGAGACCAGCTCCATTCCGGTGATTTTGGTAGAGGAAGAGGATTTTGGAAAGAGAGGGATCCCCATTCTCGAAGGCGAAAAAAGCTGAGGATCCTCCTTTTTCTCTGGCTGAGTTCTCTATTTAGGTTCATTGATTCGCAATCTCATTGGAATAGCTGCAATACTACATAGTATCGACCGGGTAGGCGCGAATGGCTGCATCTACTGTTGCAATGGTCAATCCATTTTGTAGAGCTTGGCAGATAAGGATTCTGTCGAACGGATCCCGGTGTAGTAGCGGAAGCTTAGCTAGTTGAGCTACACTATCCTCATCAAGGTCAAGACTGGCAATTTGATGTAGGTTTCTTTGTTTGGGTAAGTAAGTTGCAGGATGCTCCGGCAAAGGTAGCTTGCCCAACTGGTGTTTAACAGTGGCTTCCCAGATTGAGATTACGCTCAGGTAAACCTGATTGTTTGCATCGCGAATTGCGTCTCGAAGATGCTCTGAAAGTCGATTGCTACCGCTGATAAACCATAAAAAGATATGTGTATCTAGAAGAATTCTCATTGGCTCTCAAATGCGTTGAGAACATCTTCTGGCAAAGGAGCGTCGAAATCATCTGGAACGACAAATTCACCCGCACACAGACCAAACGGGCGTAACCGCTGACTACTGGAGATAGGTCTGAGCTCAGCGATAGGCTTGCCCGACTTAACAATGACAAGAGTTTTACCCGTCTCCACTTGATGAAGGTACTTTAGGGGATCACGTTGAATTTCATCAACAGTTACAATTGACATCGACTTAGCTCATCTAACTCACTATACTCAAGATACTCAATGGGCAAGCAATCTCTCAAAACTCGATCACCTGAAGCCATCTGGGTAAAAATCCTTGACTAACTGGCTTGATTTGTCCTTCAGCAAAGATGCAAGCCTCCCCATCGAAGTCAAAACCTCGCTCCTCAGCCGCCTACCTTAGAGTACCAGGTACTACACCATGTTCCGCATCAACAGCAATAGCCTAGATCTGACTCAACGCCGAGGAGCTGCTTATGTCCGATTTCCCTTCTGCGTGGCGCTTTATTGTTTTGCTGGGGATCGTCAGCCTCTGCGCCGACGCCACCTACGAGGGGGCCCGCAGCATCTCCGGAGCTTTTTT
>NZ_JANSJJ010000008.1:0-1623 GCF_047502715.1 Synechococcus sp. H55.10 | reverse complement strand
AAGAGACATCATATGCACGGGCTTAGATACGTACTCGGGGTAGCCCTTTTCGCTATCCTCTGGGCACAAGACGGCAAGGCTCTCTTCCAGGCCAACTGTGCCTCTTGTCATGCCATCAACAAGCGCGTCGTCGGACCGGCTCTCAAGGGCGTCCATGAACGCTGGGGTAATGACGAAGCCGAACTCATTAAGTTTATCCACAACTCCCAGGCCTACATTAACGGTAACTTCAAAAACTCCGCGTACGCGAAAAAGCTCTACGAGGAGTACAACCGCTCCGTTATGACGGCCTTTACCGGCCTCAGCGACGCCGAAATCAAATCCGTCCTGGACTATATCAAGACGGAGACCGAGGCCCTGGCCAAAGCTGAGACTGCTGCCCCCTCTGCACAGGGCGGTATATCCGGTGCGCCTGCCGGCCAGGCTCCTGGCACCTCTTCTCCCATCCTCTGGGTCCTCGCTCTATCCCTGGGAGCCATCTCGCTCGCCCTCCTCATCGCCGTCGCAGCACTCTCCAAGGTGCTCAGCCCTGAACAAGAATCCACCGGCGCCCCTATCTGGGAAAAGCTCAAGCCCGTCCTCCGCTCCAAACGCTTCATTGCCCTGGTGGCGATCGTGGCCTTCGTCTGGTGGGTCAGCGCTACTACTGTCAAAGCCCGTTCCGTCGGCCTACACAAAGGCTATCAACCCATCCAGCCCATCGCCTTCTCCCACAAAACCCATGCCGGCCAGTACAACATCGCCTGGCAGTATTGCCATATCGGCGTAGAAAAAGGGAAATCCGCCACTATTCCCGCCACCAATATCTGCATGAACTGCCACAACTACATCCAGGAAGGCTCCCGCTACGGCACCAAGGAAATCGCCAAAATCTTAGAATCGTGGGAGAGTGGTAAACCCATCGAATGGGTCCGCATCCATAACCTCCCGGACCTGGTCTACTTCAACCACGCCCAGCACGTCAAAGTCGGTGGTATCGCTTGCCAGACCTGCCATGGCCCTATCGAAGAAATGGAGGAAGTCTACCAATATAGCGACCTGAGCATGGGCTGGTGTATAAACTGCCATCGCGAAACTAAAGTAGACCTCACCGCCAATCCCTACTACGAGCGCCTGCACCAGGCCCTCAAAGAAAAAACCGTGACTGTTGAGCAGATTGGCGGCCTGGAATGCTCCAAATGCCACTACTAATATGAAGCCTTTCGACAAAGACATCCCAGTAGAGGACCTCATGAACGGCGAGCTTTCCACGACTCGCCGGGACTTCCTCAAACTCTGCGGCATCTCTATCAGCGCAGCTGTCCTCGCCGCCTGCGAAAAAACTCCCGTCAAATATGCCCTCCCCTATGTAAAAAAGCCTGCCGAACACATCCCAAGCATCCCCGATTACTACGCTACGTCCTTCTTTGATGGACAAATCTTCCAATCTATCCTGGCAAAAGTCCGGGATGGCCGCCCCATCAAAATAGAGGGTAATCCCTCCTATCCCCTCACTGAAGGCGGCACGCATGTGCGCGGTCAGGCGGCCATCCTCTAGGATCTGCAACAGCAGGTTGAACACATCCGGGTGGGCCTTCTCGATCTCGTCGAAGAGCACCACCGTGTAGGGACGGCGCCGCACCG
>NZ_JANSJJ010000007.1:0-1646 GCF_047502715.1 Synechococcus sp. H55.10 | reverse complement strand
GATCAGCACCAGGGGTGGCACCTCTGACTTATCGGGATAGAGATCCACCACAATCAAGCGCTTAGGAATGCCCACCTGAGGAGCTGCCAGGCCGATGCCATCGGCACTGTACATAGTCTGCAGCATGTCTCGCGCCAACTGGCGGATCTCGTCGTTGACCTGGCTGACGCGCTTAGCCGGCTGCCGCAGCACCTTGTCACCCATCCGATGGATGCGCAGAGGCGGGTTTTTCAGTTTAGCTTTGGGGACAGAAAGGGTGGCCACCATCCGGCAGGTCTCTCAGAATAAACAGCAGAAGACGTCCAGTCTAGACCTCCATTCTACATTCAGGTTCGTTTGCCATGACTACGACTCGGAGCTGCCGTCCCCAGCCTCTAGGGATCCTTGTTGGTCAATGGCTTGTTTGAAGCCCAGAGCCACCAGAATGTTGGAGAGGGTGAGAAAAGCCTCTGCCGCCCCATGCAAGGAATCCACGTTGGCTAGGGAAGTGCCGTAATGGAGTTGGGCATACAACCCTGCCGGGATGCTAACGGCCACAAACAGTAGCAGCAGCCAAAACCCAATCAGGGCCAGGCGCGGGATCCGGCGCAGCCGCGACAGGAAAAACAAGAAGACCAAATAGGGGAAGAGAGAGAGGGCAAACAAACTGTCCATTGCCTAGCTTGGATCCCTCCTCCCAAGGGACTTTTCCGCCTGCTCCGCCCGCCAAATGCGGTAGGCAGCCCAGGCTAGAGTGCAATTGCCCAGAAGCGTCAAGCTCGCCTGGACAGTGACCACCCAGTTGAGAGCGGGATCGTTGTCAAACCAGTGCCAGGCAATGGCACACATTGCCCCCAGTAGGGCAGGCAACATCGCCCAGCTCAAGCCGCGCCACTCTGGCCGGCCTATTCGCTCCCCAAACTGCCACACGCAAACAATGGCCGCCAGCCATTCCAAGACGCTGGCAATATGAATCCACCAGGTGGGAAGCGAAAGGACATGCATTAGACGCTGAGGGAATGACGCAGCAACTGGCGGTAGGTGGCCTCCTGTAACAGCATTTGCTTGTGCAGTTTGACCAGGATGTCCTTGGCCTGCTCAGGGCTCATGCGAGCTACCAGCGTCTCGAAAGCCCGCTGGCGAAATTCTTGCTCCAGAGAGAGACCTAGCGTTTCATCCATTATCGTCACCTTGAGACTCTTAGGGTAGGAGGGAGTCTCGCGCTAGGATATCCCAGCGCTGCTCCCGACAAGCACTGCAAGCAGGACAATACATATCTTAATAACCTAGTTTAACAAGTTGCAACAAAATGGCAAGTGCCTCCGGATCCTGGTCCGGACAGGGCTGGAGGGGAAACTCAACAAAGGAGCGGGAAAAGTACACTCCCGCAAAGTTTGATAAAAGCACATTTTGGACAGGGAAGTGCGAAGATTTTTGAGCGGCGATCCCTTTACATCCTGTCATGTTGGGCGATTAGGCGGGGCCTCATGATAAAAGTGAAGTACCTTGAGCCTTGGTTGCCGCTCTTTCCGATTTGCGCCTTGCTTTGCTTGAATTGCCATGACCATTTTTGTGGGAAACCTAAACTATAAAGCCTCAACGGAAGAGCTAGCAGCTTTCTTCCAGCAGAGGTGGAACGTTAAGTCAGTTACAATTCAGATAGACCG